>JALVFC010000415.1 GCA_027030285.1 Thiotrichaceae bacterium
GGCAGTAATAAAACTGATATGAGTCAGATAAACCCGTTGTTGTGTTACCATCATTGTTCTGAGAGTAATTACTGGTAAAAACAGGAAGTGAAGATGAAAGTTATGGGGAATACGGGGAAAGCATTACTTTTTTTTGGCATGCTTGTGGTTTTTATGCAGTCTTCTGTGGCATCACCTTTTGGAAGCTGGGGTGGTAGCAACAAGGGATGGGGTGGTAATAGCTGGGGAGATTGCAATGACTGGCCTGAATGGACACCGATGTACTGGATGGAAAAAATATTCGGTAATGATAGGGACTGTGATGATTTAGTTTATCAACGTGGCTTTAACCCTTATTCCAATCCTTATCAAAACCCTTATGCAGCAGCCTATGCTAACCCCTATAGGGCTTATCAAACTCCATACAACCCCTATAGTGTGTACCAAAACCCTTATCGAGCCAATGCCAATCCATATTCAAGATATGCAGGGAGATATGGGAGTTATCCCCGAGGGTATGGTTATAATCCATACGCATTGCCCTATACAGGCAGAGCAGGTGGCGGGTATGGCAGTGCATATGGTATATCCGCTTATAATCCTTATGCTGCGCGCTGGTTACGTACGCCCTATGGGGGCAGAGGGGCTTTCCCCGGCTATTCAGGGCTAAGCAGTTTTTATTCTCCCTTTTCAGGCAGGTCTGCCGGTCTGCCGGGTATGAGTAGCTTTGGCTCAGGGTTCAGCCCATTAGGAGGCGGTTTTGGCATGCCGATGTCTGGCATGGGCATGAGTCCGATGGGCTTTGGCACGCCTATGAGTTCCTTCGGTTCGCCTTTTTCTGGTGGAATGAGATCACCGTTTTCTTTCTAACGGTGATCCGTTGGAGAACTTCTTATGCTTCATCACTGCCGTAGCCAGTCATGCCTACTGTGTTATAACCAGAATCCACATAGGTAATTTCTCCGGTAATACCACTTGCCAGGTCTGAACATAAAAATGCTGCGGCGTTGCCTACTTCTTCAATAGTCACATTGCGTCGCAATGGTGCGTTATCAGCGACATGATCCAGCATTTTTCTGAAGTCACCGATACCCGCTGCTGCCAAAGTGCGAATGGGGCCTGCTGATATGGCATTCACGCGAATATTCTGCGGTCCAAGGTCGGATGCCATCAGTCTGACTGCTGCCTCAAGGCTGGCTTTTGCCATGCCCATGACATTGTAATTGGGGATTGCGGCAACAGCTCCCAGATAGCTAAGTGTTAATAGTGCGGCATTTTCATTTAACATCGGACGGCAATAGCGCGCCAATGCCAGGAAGCTGTAGGCGCTGATGTCATGTGCAATCTTTGATCCTTCGCGGGTCGTATTATCAACAATACTGCCTTTTAACTCTTCCTTGGGGGCAAATGCTGCTGCGTGTACAACAATATCCAGCTTGTCCCAGCTGTCCTTTAGACTATCAACAGTTGTTTCAATGTTTTCATCACTACCGAGGTCACAGGGCAGGACGATGCTGGAATCCAGCTCCTCAGCAATCTTATCAACACGTTTTTTCAGCTTTTCGTTCTGATATGTGAAAGCGAGCTCTGCGCCCTGTTCATGCATTGCTTTGGCAATGCCATAGGCGATAGAGCGATTACTGGCAACACCGACAATCAGTGCGCGTTTACCTGCAAGAAATCCCATGTTTAATCCCTCCGGGTGGTTGGTTTCTCAAAAAACATTGCATCATAGCATAATGGTTATAGAGATTTGTTTGCGATATGCAAGTGGTTCAATATGGCATGAACCAGCGGCCATGCTAACAGACTGCTTAGCAGTGGAAACCAGTAAGACCAGTCAGATGGTTTGTCTTTGGTAATGCCCAGAATCCATAAATTCACCAGCATGTAAGTACCGACACAGATAAAAACAAGGAAAAAATGCTGGGAGAATGTTTTTGGCATAATGCGTTCCCCCATGCGGACAGCAATAAAATGGATGATAACAAACCCCAGGGCATGTTGACCCAGACTAGAGCCCCATAAAGCATCCAGTAGCAGTCCAGCTATGAAAGCATGTATGTAGCTGCTTTCCTTGGGGAACAGGATGCCCCAGTGAATGACAGCCAAAGCAACCCACTCTGGTCGCCAGGTTTGCCAGGAATCTGGAAGATGGACAATGCTTAAAATCAGTGCAATTAACAGTGAAAAAGAAATGGCGCCAGGAAAGCGTAAAGTGAGTTGTTCCATCAACAATAAACCCCTGCTTCTGCCGTGCCATGTGGCTGGGTATGACTTAGTTCAGGAAGGGCAATAAAGATTATCTGGCTCACAGTATTTGCTTCTATTGTTTTTCAGTAGTATTTCTGGCTTGCCAGATCAGCAGTAACTCTCTACTGCGCTTAAAATCAGTGACAGTTTGTGCGGTCACTGTTGTCAGAGAGTCTGCTGGATTGTAGTGCTTTTTCTGTACCACAGCGACTGGGAAATCTGGCGGGAAAAGCCTCCCCAGTCCTGAGCTGATATACAGATCCCCAGTCTTCACATCTTCGAGGTTTTCTATGTGTTCCAGGCTAACGGTGTTGGTTTTGCCAGTACCAACAGCTAGTGCAGTTTCATTGGTGCGTGCGTTGCGAACCGGGGTACTGTGTTTGGGGTCGGTAATTTGCATGACGGTGGCTGAATGGGGCGAAGTACTAATAACCTGCCCATATATACTGTTACCGAACAGGGCAATTTGCCCCTCAAATACCAGATCCTGAGTGCCTTTGTTAATGGTTACTCTGTGATGAAAACGGTCAGTGTCAACTTCCAGAATGTTAGCAAGTAAAAAAGATTCATCAAACATTTTGGCTGTTTTTAGTGATTCACGCAGCCGCTGATTTTGCGCAGCAATAGAGCGATATTTCTGGTCTCTGGCAGAATAAATATTAACCAGTCGGCGTAATTCCTCATTTTCCTGGCTGAGTTTCTTATGGGAGGTGAAGAAACGAGTCAAGGTGTAAGTCGTGCTATAGGGAATATCGACCAGTACTTTAAGCGGGTAGGTTACGATATTCAGCGCAGTGCGCGCTGCTGGTATCGCTCTCTTGTGATCTGCTGTCAATAGTAGTACTGACAGAAAAACAAAGCCAAAAAAGTGCAAGGTGCGAGTATGTGATGAATCCTTTTGATGCATTTATGAGAAATATCCTGACTAGCTGCACAGTGAAAACTGGCACAGCATACGGTAAGTTTCACCAAAAACTTGAGTTTTAATCGCTGGCAAGAAATTCCATTGAGCCTGTATCCATCATTTCGAGAATACGACCACCACCTCGTGCCACACAGGTTAAGGGGTCATCTGCAACAATTACTGGAATGCCGGTCTCTTCCATCAGTAATCTGTCCAGATCACGAATGAGCGCACCGCCGCCAGTAAGCACAATGCCACGGTCAGCCACGTCTGCCCCCAGTTCAGGTGGTGTTTGCTCCAGAGCCATTTTTACCGCGCTGACAATACCAAACAGGGGCTCTTGCAGTGCTTCCAGAATTTCATTGCTGGTCAGGGCAAAGCCACGAGGCACACCTTCTGAAAGATTGCGCCCTTTCACTTCAATTTCCATCAGGTCTTTGCCGGGGTAGGCAGTACCGATTTCCCACTTGATACGTTCAGCGGTTGCCTCGCCAATTAACATGCCATAGTTACGCCGTACATAGCTGATAATGGCCTCATCCATGCGGTCACCACCGATACGCACGGATGATGAGTAAACGATACCGCGCAGTGACATGACGGCAACTTCCGAGGTGCCACCACCAATATCCAGTACCATTGAACCGGTTGCTTCATCAATAGGGATGTCTGCGCCAATAGCTGCTGCCATTGGTTCTTCAATAAGGAAGACTTTGCGTGCACCTGCACTCATTGCCGAGTCTTTTATGGCGCGACGCTCAACCTGGGTAGCACCGCAGGGTACACAAATGACAACACGAGGGCTGGGGCGAAAAATACGCCCGGTATCGACCTTGCGCATAAAGTGTTGCAGCATCTTCTCGGTATAGGTGAAGTCGGCGATCACACCATCCTTCATGGGGCGAATAGCGGTAATGTTGTCAGGCGTTCTGCCGAGCATTTTCTTCGCTTCCATGCCCACTGCTTCAACTGATTTGTTAGTGCCAGTACCACGGTCATGGCGGATGGCAACTACTGAAGGTTCATTGAGAACAATGCCTTTTCCGCGCATGTAAATCAAAGTGTTAGCGGTACCCAAATCAATTGAAATATCATTTGAAAACATACCGGAGATGGTTTTAAACATAATCTATCGACCCAATGTAATAAGATTTCAAGGAGTTGTAAGGCGGTTTGCACGTATTAGTATAGAAACCCCTGATAATTATTTATGTGCAAAATTTAACTCGCGTAATGTACCAATCTATCAGCCATTGGGCAAGACTAGAAGCAATAACTATGGTAAGTTGTGCGCCTGTTTTACCCAGTGGAGATGAATTGATGTCATTGACCGCAGATGAAGTCAGGAAAATCGCCTATTTGGCGCGATTATCCATACAGGAAGAAAATATCCAAACCTATGCAGATAAACTGTCTGGAATTCTCGATCTGGTTGCTCAGATGGAAGCCGTGGGTACGGATCAGGTGGAGCCTATGGCACACCCACAGCACATGACGCAGCGTTTGCGTGAAGATGTGGTCACGGAAAGTAACCAGCGTGACAAGTTTCAGGCGATTGCGCCTGCTACTGAAGCCGGATTATATCTGGTTCCCAAAGTGATTGAATGAAACAGGTGGTCACAGCATGTATAACAAATCATTAAATGAATTGTCCGCTGCCTTACATTCAGGTGAGGTCTCCAGCGTTGAACTGACACAGTACTTTCTGGATCGGATCAAGCGATATGACGGTGAAATCAATAGCTTCATTACGGTCACTGAAGAACAGGCACTGGCATCAGCAGCCAAGGCAGATAAAAGCATTGCAGCAGGACAGGCAGGCAAGCTCACTGGTATCCCGATGGCTCATAAGGATATCTTTTGTACCGATGGAGTGAAGACCACTTGTGGCTCCAGGATGCTGGACAATTTTATCGCGCCTTATAACGCCACTGTGGTTGAAAAGCTGGAGGATGCAGGCATGCCCATGCTGGGCAAGCTGAATATGGATGAGTTTGCTATGGGCTCTTCTAATGAAACCAGTTTTTACGGAGCGGTGAAAAACCCCTGGGATAGCACACGAGTACCCGGTGGCTCATCGGGTGGTAGTGCTGCCAGTGTGGCAGCACGGCTAACCCCAATTGCTACAGGGACGGATACTGGTGGTTCCATTCGTCAGCCTGCTTCCCTGTGTGGTTTGACGGGCATTAAGCCGACCTATGGACGGGTTTCACGCTGGGGCATGATTGCCTTTGCATCGAGCCTGGATCAGGCGGGAGTGCTGGGGCGTTCGGCTGAGGATTGTGCCTTGTTGTTGGAAGCGATGGTGGGTTTTGATGAGAAAGATTCAACCTCGGTTGAGCGTGATACAGAAGATTATACGTCCACCTTGTCAAAGCCGCTGGATGGTCTGAAAATTGGTTTGCCCAAAGAATACTTTGGCGAAGGACTGGATGCTGAGGTCGGCAAAGTGGTTGAAGCAGCGATTGATGAATATAAAAAGCTGGGTGCCGAAGTTGTAGAGATCAGCTTGCCGAATACGCATCTGGCTGTGCCTGCCTACTATGTGATTGCACCTGCGGAGTGTTCTTCCAACCTGTCTCGCTTCGATGGGGTGCGCTATGGTTATCGCTGCGAGGATCCGCAAGATCTGACTGATATGTATATGCGATCACGAGGCGAGGGATTCGGTTCTGAGGTCAAAAATCGCATTATGATTGGCACTTATGCCTTATCTGCGGGTTATTACGATGCATATTATCTGAAGGCGCAGAAAGTTCGTCACCTGATTTCAGATGACTTCAGGCAGGCATTTGAGCAGGTAGATGTCATTATGGGGCCTACTTCGCCTGTCACGGCATTTAAAATTGGTGAGAAAACTGATGATCCTGTTGCCATGTATCTCTCTGATATTTTCACAATTGCAGTTAATCTGGCAGGGTTGCCGGGGATGTCGATACCAGCAGGTATGGTGGGTGGCTTGCCGGTGGGCTTGCAGTTGATTGGCAATTATTTTGCAGAAGGTCGCTTGCTGAATATCGCGCATCAATATCAGCAGCTTGCTGACTGGCATCAGCAAGTCCCAGCAGGCTATACGGATTAAGGGAGGTTTAGTGATGGCATGGGAAACAGTCATTGGTCTTGAGATTCACGCGCAACTGGCGACAAAATCCAAAATTTTCTCTGGCGCATCGACAGCTTATGGTGCTGAGCCGAATACCCAGGCATGTGCGGTAGACCTGGCACTGCCAGGCGTCTTGCCGGTACTTAATAAAGAAGCAGTACGCATGGCAGTCAAGTTTGGACTGGCACTGGATGCCATTGTGCCCAGTCGTTCGGTGTTTGCCCGCAAGAACTATTTTTATCCGGATTTACCACAGGGCTATCAGATTAGTCAGTTTGACTTGCCAATTGTTGCCAATGGGCATCTGGATATTACTCTGGAAAACGGTGATACCAAGCGTATTGGGGTGACCCGTGCGCATCTGGAGCAGGATGCTGGTAAGTCACTGCACGAGGATTTTCATGGTTTGACAGGTATCGACCTGAACCGGGCAGGTACCCCTTTGCTGGAGATTGTTTCTGAACCGGATATTCGCAATGCCAAAGAAGCCGTTGCCTATATGAAAAAAATTCATGCACTGGTGCAATATCTGCACATCTGTGACGGTAATATGGCAGAAGGTTCGTTCCGTTGTGATGCGAATGTGTCAGTGCGTCCGCTGGGGCAGGAAGAATTTGGTACTCGCACGGAAATCAAGAACCTCAACTCTTTCCGTTTTGTGGAGCGGGCTATTAACTATGAAGTGGAACGCCAGATTGACTTGCTTGAGTCTGGTGGTGAAGTTGTGCAGGAAACTCGCCTGTTTGATTCCGACAAAGGTGAAACACGTTCCATGCGTAGCAAGGAAGAGGCAAATGACTATCGGTATTTCCCTTGTCCGGATTTGTTGCCGGTAGAAATTACCGAGGAGTTGTTAAACGAGGTACGCGAAACCCTGCCAGAGCTACCGGATGCCAAGAGGCAACGCTTTATCAGTGAGTTTGGCTTGTCTGAGAAAGATGCCAGTGAAATAAGTGCGAATCGTGATATCGCGGAATACTTTGAGCAGGTCGCCACAGGATCGGGCGAGGCAAAAATGGCTGCAAACTGGATTATGGGTGATTTGTCAGCTCATCTGAACAAGGAAGATATGGCAATAAGTAATTGCCCTGTCTCTGCACAAACCTTGACGGTATTAATCCAGCGTATTACTGATAAAACCATCTCCGGGAAAATAGCCAAAGACATTTTCCCGGATTTATGGGCAGGAGAGGCGGATGTTGATGCCCTGATTGAAAGCAAGGGCTTGAAACAGATTACCGATACGGGCGCGATTGAAGCCATGATTGCTGAAGTGCTGGCGCAAAACCCTTCACAGGTTGAAGAATTTAGAGCAGGTAAGGAAAAGTTGATGGGCTTTTTTGTAGGTCAGGTTATGAAAGCGTCAAAAGGAAAAGCGAACCCCGGGCAGGTGAATGAAATCCTCAGAAAGCTGTTAAAAGCTTAATCTGTGTGCTTCTCATGAAAGTATTAATTGTTTACGCTCATCCTAATCCACAAAGTTTTAACCAGTTCATGCTTCAGTCATTGCTGACTGGTTTGCAAGAAGCCGGGCATGAGGTCAGGGTAAAGGATCTGTATGCGGAAGGTTTTGATCCGGTCTTGCACGCGCAAGAGCTGGAAACGCTTCAGACTGGCGCAGTGCCGGAGCGTATTCAGCAAGAGCAGGATGCCTTGTTGTGGGCAGATAGTCTGATTTTTCAGTATCCGCTGTGGTGGTTTGACCGCCCCGCTATTCTCAAGGGCTGGTTTGATGTGGTGTTTACCAATCAGGTGGCTTTTTCTTTTAATGATCAGGGAGTGCAAGGCTTGCTGCCGCATAAAAAAGCGCTGGTTATGATTACAGCGGGTGGCTCAGAGGGATACTTTCAGGATACCGGTGCCATGCCCCTGATTCATCGTCCAGTCACTGATGGCACCTTGGGTTTTTGTGGCATTGTGGACGTTCAGCACCGAATTTATTTTGATGTGCCTAACCTGAATGAGCAACAGCGGCAGGCTATTCTGGATGAAATCACAGCCATTGGGCGAAGCTTTTAGTGGTCATCTAGCGTTTATGTTGGCCTGGCAGCGATATGGCGAGCAACAATCAGGAATTCCCCTGATTTTCCTGCATGGCATGCTCGGCGAGCGA
>JALVFC010000416.1 GCA_027030285.1 Thiotrichaceae bacterium
GACAGGTTATAGCTGCTTCTACCACGATGCCGAAAAAAAAGGCTACAGTGGCGTTGCCCTGTATTGCAAACAACAACCTGATGAAGTCATTATCGGCATGGACAATGCCGAATTTGATCGTGAAGGGCGCTACCTTGAAGCCCGCTTTGGCAATCTCAGCGTCATCTCGCTGTATATGCCATCCGGCTCATCAAAAGAAGAACGTCAGCAGGCGAAATACCGCTGCATGAATCATTTTTTGCCGCTGGAAAAAACCAGCCATCACAAAACCATGCAGGATGTCGATATCCAGGCACTCATGGGCTGCGATACAGGTATAGACCCTGATGGAAAATTTTTAATACAACAGATGCTCGACTCAGGCAGGGACTACATTATTACAGGAGACTGGAATATTGCACACACCAAGGAAGACATCAAAAACTGGCGCGGCAACCAGAAAAACTCAGGCTTCCTGCCAGAAGAACGTGCCTGGCTGGACGTGTTATTTGATGATTACGGGTTTATTGATGCCTTTAGAGAAATAGAGCAGGAACCACATCAGTACACCTGGTGGTCAAACAGGGGACAGGCATGGGTAAACAATACTGGCTGGCGTATTGACTACCATGTACTGTCGCCATCACTTAAAGGGACTGTCCAGCGTACTGAAATTTACAAGGATGAGCGTTTTTCAGACCATGCACCACTGACTATTGACTACAACCTGTAAGCATGATCTCTGTGACTAATGCAGACTGTCCGTGCTGTAAATTGACGCCGTATAGTCTGCCTCATCGAGGATTGTTCGCAGGTCATTAATAACAATCTTGTTGCGCTTTTTATCAATAATGCCCTGTTTTTTCCAGTATTGCAGGTGCTGATTAATGACTTGTCTGACAGATCCCACCATACGGGCAAGAACTTCATCTGATAACCCGCTAATCAGATGCTCTTTATGAGCATCCTTAGCCAGCCCGGTATAGGATTTAATTTTATTGAGGTTTTGCAGAATAATCCTGCTTAATCGCGTAGTAGTGTCATACAGGGCAAAATCAGTGGTTTTGTCCTCCTGGTCACGCATTTTTTGTGCCAGGTAAGGCATAAACTGACGATTCAGTTCCGGGTATGTCCAGATCCATTCGCGCATTTTTTCTATTGGTGCAGAGATGACCTTGAGCTCCTCTACAGGTGAGAAAAACATTTCATGTGGCTTGCCATCCAGCAGAGTAATAACATCAAAACCATCACCTGGCGATAACAGATCCAGTGTAACGCTACGTCCTGTATGCGGATTGGTGCGCATCATTTCGATACGTCCTTCCAATAGAATATAAAAACGGTGCTGCAAGCTTTCCTGATCAACATAAGTTTTTTTATGCCAGCGCTCTGCCCGAAAATACTCGGTCATTTCCTTTACCAATTCTTCAGGAAGCGCAGCAAACAGGTGTGATTGTTGAACCAGTTTACTACTTAAGGGAACAGTCCTGCGAGTGAGTGATTCTCTGGACAAACGGAGATCCTTTGAATAGTGAAATAATTAAGTGGAAGCATAGCATATTTGAAGCACAATAATCCGGCGCTATTCCTAAAAGATGCCATCAGGAAATAACTTTTTCCGCTGCATTATTATCTGCGGAAAGCCTCCTGGCTATCCACCCTGGCAGCTTTTATCAGGGCATCTTTGCGTAACAGGTAGTAAACCACTGCCAACGATAATACCACAAAACCTATAGCCGCCAGCTTTGCCGAGCTTATTATTGAAAAATCAAGAATAATCAACTTCCTGGCCAGTGCCAGCAAGGCAATCATTACTACTGCCCTAGCTTGTACTATATGAGAGTTTCTATCCAGAACCTTGAGAATAGAGTGTTTAAATTCCATGGCAATCAGCAACGTCATCATCATGCCAAAAATAGCCTGAAACACCCCATGATCAAGCGGATTTAACATATTCACCAGTAACAGGTTGAACACTTCGCGCAACAGTTGCAATAGTGCAAAAATAACGACGAGACTGATAACCACACTGAGCGTAATTGCAACAAGGTGCTCAAATCGTTCATAAAGTGTCATCACCGCCCAGTATTTACGGATTTCTGAACGGGGAGCTTTCTCTCTG
>JALVFC010000417.1 GCA_027030285.1 Thiotrichaceae bacterium
GTCCTGGATGATTTGAAGCCAGATAGTCCTTGCTTTTCTTTTCTCGCAGGTTATATACGCCCCACAGTTCTCCATTAATATAAAGCCTGACAACCTGGTGCCCCTGATAATCAATATTCAGGTTATTGCGTTTTACTAAAAGAGCTGCCAAAACATCATTATTATAAAGAGCATTTCGGATTTTAAAGTCCTTAATTTTATTTAATTCCGGCTTTTCAGGGTATAGCGCATATTTGAGGGTTTTAGTGCCATATTTACTGTCAAGGTCAACTGCAAATGATTTCTTTGGCGCTTTTCTTGAAATTTGACCCGTTATGGAAAGGTCGGCTCCAAGCTCAAAAGCTTTTAGATTATCCTTATCAAAGTATTCAAAGTAAGCAGGTCTTTCCCAATCCTGACTGTAATTACTCTTGCCACCTGTTCCCTCAACGTAGATACCAAGAGCATCACTGAATAGATATTCAGGGTTTATAGATACCGAAATCACAGGTATACCTCTATCCTCGCCAATAAGGTAGGTTTTAGTGACAACCTCACCAGGCAACACGCCATTTTGATAAGCAACTGCACGAATAACCATTGTCCGGTCAACCTGAATCGCTTGCGTATAGAGTATTGAAGACTGCGTTGGTATTGAGCCATCCGTGGTGTAGTAAATCTGCGCACCATTAGGCTGCGTAATGGCCACAGACTGGCTGGAATCATAAAAGCCACTATCAACCGAAAATACAGGGGCATCTGCGCGTGTTTTATCTGCATGCGCCGCACCATTTGCCTGTCCCGGTGTTGGTACCAGATAGACAATATTTGCGCCTGACCTGCCCACTGAGATATCGGCTTTCTGTTTGCCAAATGTAACTGAGTCAATTACAGCGCCACTGCTATCTGCCAATGTCACTGTTTCTCCTTTGGAGGATAATTTGAAATTACTGTGCAGTGCGCTGCCATGCTGACCCGTGCCATCTGCCCAGATCAATACATACCCTCCGGCAGGTATTACTGTATTGCCTGGAATCTGCCACATCTGTATCTGCGCTGGATCATCACTTAGATAGTATCCACTAATATTGACTGCCTGATTGCTGTTGTTGCGAAGCTCCAACCAGTCTGAGAAGGCGGAGAAGTCTGGATCAAGATTGGTATTGACATTGCTTGCCAGTAATTCGTTGATCACCACGGCTGTTGTTGCCTGCGTGGGTAGTACGCTGATTGTCATCGTATCGCTGACGGGGGTTGCATGTGCACCATCTGATACGAAGATTGTGATGGTGTAGCTGCCAACATCAGTTGCCTGTGGAGCGAGAGCCAATGATGCTGTGCCATCGCCATTATCAAGCAATGTGGCAAAACCCGGCAGGGCTGAGCTGCTAAAGCTCAGTGCATCTCCATCTGCATCGGTTGCTGTCAGGTTGACGGTCGTGCTTGAGCCTTCCTGTACTGTCTGGTCGTTCAGGGGTTCCAGTACTGGCCAGGCATTGCCGGGCGTAGACTCTGCTGCGGGTGCTAAGACTATGACTGAATGGGCTGCACGGTTCATCCCTGTCGTTGTCCATTGCAGGGAATAACTTCCGGGTGCCTGTGTCAGGCGTGTGCTGCCTGCACCTTGCGAACTGGGTGCACTGCTACCCCAGATAGTGGTTTGTCCTGCATTTGCTGTCACTGCTGGCTGGTCTTGACCCGCACCGACTACATCCAGTAGCAGGTTATCTCCCGTTGTGGTTGTTATGGTGGTGCTTATACTGGTGGGCGTGTTCGCTGCGTTGGTTGCTACTGCAACCGGGCCCGTTTGTTTTACCTCGTTGACCTGCAATACGCCGGCACTCACATCGTTACCATCGTGTGTGACAACAACGCTCTGGCTACCCGTGGCGGGTAGTTCTGCGTCTGCCAGATAGAAAAACTCGGTGCTGATGGAATAGGATGCGGGCATGATTGAGCCCAGACTGCCGGCAACCGGATGCATGGTTACTCCGCCGTAGGTCACACTGGCACGCCCTACATGTCCATTCGCTTCAATCGATACACCGACGATAACCATGCGGTTATTTGCTGCCGTCAGGTTATGTGAAAAACTGATAGACCCTGCGCCACC
>JALVFC010000418.1 GCA_027030285.1 Thiotrichaceae bacterium
AAGTCTACGGTGGGGTAAAGATCAATCCACAAATGATGCGCTTGCGCAAAGGGGTTGATATTCTGGTGGCAACACCAGGGCGCTTGCTGGATTTATATAACCAGAACGCCATTCGTTTCAAGGATCTGGAAGTTCTGGTGCTGGATGAAGCAGACCACATGCTGGATATGGGGTTTATTCATGATATCCGGAAAATTCTCTCATTCCTGCCAAAACGGCGGCAAAACCTGATGTTCTCTGCCACTTTTTCCAAAGAGATTCGAGCGTTGGCAAAAGGCATGGTGAAAGACCCGATAGAGATCTCGGTCAGTCCGCGCAATACGACCGCGAATACCGTTAAGCAGTGGATTTGTCCGGTAGACAAAAAACAAAAATCGGCTTTACTGAGTCAATTGATCAAGGACGAAAACTGGCAACAGGTGCTAGTCTTTACACGTACCAAGCATGGTGCAAATCGCCTTGCAAAATATCTGGAAACCCGGGGCATCAAAGCGCTAGCTATTCATGGCAATAAAAGCCAGAACCAGCGCACCAAAGCGCTGGAAGGCTTCAAAAAAGGCAAGGTCAGAGTACTGGTCGCCACGGATATAGCTGCCAGAGGTCTGGATATTAACCAGCTTCCACAAGTGGTGAATTTTGATTTGCCCAATGTGCCTGAAGACTACGTGCATCGTATCGGGCGAACTGGCAGAGCAGGCAGCCAGGGGCAGGCAATTTCGCTGGTAAGTGCAGATGAAGTCAAACAGCTTTCTGATATTGAGCGGTTAACCAAAAAGCTGCTGGAACGCCGTTTAATTAATGGTTTTGAACCAGTGCATGATGTACCGGCAACAGCACTGGATAGCCGTCCAGCTCAAGCGAAAAAGCAAGCCAGGCCTAAAAAACGGGGAAGCGGACAAAGCAGGCAACGAAGCAGCAACAAGTCTGGCAACCAGATTCCACGGCGTAAAAAGAAATCTGCAAAAACACAACAACAAGCACCAGGGAATGGCGGTCAGCACCGCAATAGAAATCGTCGTCGGTGCAACCGGAAACGTCAGACAGCTTCAGTGCAAGCTGAAGGCTAGGAGGCTGTCCGAGAACTAAGAAACTACTGCAAACCCTATGATCATCATAATCTGAACTTATTGGAATCGTTAAATATAATGACTATTCGCCTCATCCAATAAGTCCAGCTTATGATAATCCTGTGATTTTCGCTACGCTTCTAGTTCTCGGACAGCCTCCTAGATGAAAGTGTTACAAATTCTTTAAAGTTGTTTTCTGGAAAAGTATTCTGCCAATATATCGTGCACCATCCTTAGTCAAATGCCTGCCATCATAAGAAATTAAATGCAGATTATCGGTAAATACCGGGCAAGTTGTGGCATCCTGACAAACCAGTTCCTGGGGATCCACAAACAGTGCTTTGTTGCCTACACGGTTTTTCAGAATTTTATTCACCTTTTGTGAAACCAGACCAACATCATTACGCAAGCGTTTTAATTTTGCATAGGGCATATGCATATATTTGTTGATGGTGATTTTTCCAAAAAACTTGTTGCCAACAACGACAAGGCGTTGTTTTTTCTTCAAACGCAGGTAATTAATTATCTGTGGCATTTGTCTGGATACTTCCTGCTTCCAAAGAGCCGCAAAAATTACCAGGTCTGCATGCTGTATTTGTTTCCTTGCTTTATGTAAATTATCTGTCCGTTTATCTGCACATAATCTTCTGTTTTTTGGGTGAATATATCTGGCACGATGTCCACCAAGTACCGTTTGGCAGGGGTAAGGGATAAAACGAACCCGGATTTGATAATTGGAGAGATAGTTGTTTTCCAGTATCTCATTTAGAAAATCACAGCCCTGGCTATCGCCAACAATAATTGCCTTTCTTTTGGGGCTGTTTTCGTCAAAAGGCTTTGAAAGCGCACGGCAACGGTCAAATGCATAGCTGTTGCTTAGTTTTATATTTGATGCTTTTATCAGGCTTTGTTGTACCGCTGTTTTAGCATAGCCCAACTGAGCAATGCATAATGCTACAAAGAAGATACAGAATGAATGCAATAGTCTTCCAGGGATTGTTGTTTTCAACATACTCACTCCTTGAGTTTTAATGAATCCGTTTTGTTTGTCAGGCTAATCAGAAGAAAGTTCTATAACAAATTGGATCATTGTACATATTTCACAATGTAGCTTGGTGTGCTCAGAAAATCGAACGCTATGGATATTAACTAGCCCGGTCTGCCATCCACACGTGCCTTGATCAGCATCGGCGCATAAACCACCACAAACAGGAGAAAGCCGATAACCCACAATAACTGTGTTATACCAATCCACCACAGGTATAAATCCGGCAAAAGTATTGGCAGAATGACCCGCACAATCGCCGCCAGCACCAGCAGGGCAAAGATCACACCCACGACCTTAGGTGGCGCAAACACATTTCTGCCAGTATGTCCGAGTGCCACACGACACATCATGCCCATGGTAATAATCCCGATACCGCCCGCCGCAAACGCATGAAGTGCCAGCCAGGGCGACAGTCCGAGCCAGTGAGTCAGTGCTTGCAAGGCAAAGCCAAGCACAATAAAGCCATAACCCAGATACAGAACCCACAGCAAAGGCTTGCGCCAGATCCCTCGGGTATGCCAGCCCCATAGCCGAATGGCATGTAAAACAAACAGTATGCCCGCCAGTATGCTGTTCACAAGCGGATAATGGAAAAACACGATCAATACTGTAAACACAAGAAACAAAAAAATGCTGCTAATATCCAGCCATTTCCAGTTTTTCATCACCGCATCTTCATCCACGCCTTTTTCAATAAAAAACGGAATGACACGTCGCCCCATTAACATAATCAGCGAGATAACCAGATAGACTCCACTTAGCAAGCCCCATTGAATGGTTTCAGTGGGTAGTACATTAAATATGCCTAGATAAAACAGACCATTACTGAGAAAGAGCAGGGCAATTTTTAGAATAATAGCCAGGTGTTTCCACTGGCGGACTTTAACGATGGGTTGCAGCATGGCACTAATCAGCACAATCATAAAAAGCTGATCAGCAACTGCCATCCAGTAAAGTGCGGTGGCAAACGGCAAAAAGGGTAATATGCGTGCTGCCAGCCAGAGTAAGGCCAGCAGTAACAGACCTCTGCCATGCAGCGTTTGTTGCCCCGTCCAGTTCTTTATCGCTGTTAACAGAAAACCGGCAATGACGGCCAGACTATAGCCAAATACCATTTCATGTCCATGCCACAGCATTGCCGGAAGTGCTGTTGGCAATAGAGGCTGATGCAGAATATACAGGGCAAACCACAGCAGCATGGAGATCACTGCAAACAGTCCCGCTGCCAGGAAAAAAGGCCGAAAGCCAAGATTTAACAGTCCGAAAGGTTTCACAGTCCGTGGGTCTTCTATATTTAACATGATTGTCTTGTTTTGATTGTGTTGATAGGGAGGAATACTGACTGTAGCAGTTTTTCCGGTCATTGATACACATCAAAGTGCTAGGAGCTTTAAATTGTCATTTGTATGACAGGAAAAAGAGATTGATGAATATAAACTCGCTGAGAAATAACTTATGGAGAGTATAAAAATGTCCGCAATGCAGCAGATTGAGATAGAGCGCTATCATAATAGAATTGTTAAAGATATGAGGCACCTGATTGAGCGTTACCGTGAGATTATGGCGTGGGATGTACCGTAAAATGATCCGCTTGAAGCGGATAAGCTGATCTTCAAAGCTGTGCATGAGGCGCTCAATGAAATAGAACAGGAGCAGTTATGAGCAAAAAATAGAGCGTAGACAGGGTATAGATAATGAAAAAAGATCTGGGTTACAAGGAGCTATTGGCAATCGCCATTGGTGGAATGGTCGGTGGTGGCATCTTCACCATTCTGGGTATTTCTGTTTCCATGGTGGGTACACTGGCACCTTTTGCCATTGCTCTGGGCGGTGTCGTTGCCTGGTTTGCAGCCTACTCCTATGTCAAGTTAGGGCTGTACTACAAGGATGAAGGTGCCACTTATGCTTTCTTTAAGCGTACCTACCCCAGCTCACATCTGGCAGCCTCTTTTATCGGCTGGTATACCGTTTTTGGTTATATTAGCACCCTGGCGTTGTATGCCTACACATTTTCTTCTTATGGCATCAGTGGCTTTTCGTTTGGTGATAATGAGGTTGTTCGCAAGGTCATAGCCATTATCATTATCTGGTTTTTAGCGCTGGTTAATCTGTGGAGCGTAAAGGGAATGGGGCGGTTGGAAGATGTCATGGTTTACGCCAAGCTGTTGATTCTTTGTGTCATTTCGGTAGCGCTAATTTTTTATTCTGATACGGATATACATGCCTTTGGCTCAATGCTGGTAAAGGATTTTCAGGTAACACCTCTGCTGAGTATCCTGATGGTTTCTTCCGTCACCTTTGTTGCCTATGAAGGTTTTCAGCTGGTGATTAATGCCGTGAATGAAATGGAAAATCCAAACAAAAATATTCCCAGAGCCATTTTTTCAGCCATTGTGCTGGTGGCATTGATCTATTTTGTTATCGCACTGAGTGCAGTATTGGCAATACCCGCAGAGGATCTCATCAAAAACAAGGAATATGCACTGGCAGCAGGCGCACACGATATTATGGGAAATCTGGGAAGTAATCTGGTCATTGCGGGAGCCCTGTTAGCGACCAGTAGCGCGATTAACGGGACGCTGTTTGGCTCATCAAGACAGATGGCACGCATTGCCGATGATGGCTATTTGCCACAAATTATTTGTAAACGAAAGCAGAGCATACCGGTAACCGCAATCATCTCAATGGCAGCGATAGCATCCCTACTGATTGCAGTTGGTGGATTACGCCTGATTCTGGAATTTGGCAGTATTACGTTTTTACTGGTGTCGCTATTAATGGCAGTTGCCAACTACAAAATCAGGGAAAAAACACAATCTTCCCCCCTTATAACCATAGTTGCAATTCTTGGACTTTTTCTGGGTACGGCTTTGATTTTGTATTATGAATATCAGTCAAATCCAGAGCAGCTTCTTTTTATTATTATACTTTATGGAATCCTCAGTCTTGGAGCGTGGGGCTATGCCAAGGTCAGACATGCGGGTCATGAACTGATGAAATAAGCCCCTTTCCTGGATGTTCAGAACCTCTTAAGTACATTGTGGTGGCGCTCCACAAACCAAAAGACTTACTTTGTTGAGTTGAACATTTCCATAGTTTATTTATCCTGTTGGTTCTGTAATTCTTTACGTAACCTGGACAGTTTCTTTTTGTACTGTTCAGCGTCACCATAATCCACAAACCTTTCCACATACGTGTGTGTTTTGTGAGTACGTCGGGCATGTTTGATAGGGCACCAGTATTGCTCTGTGCGGGCAAACACCTCACGAATATATTCAATTAGACCATTACCATAACCACAATACATGCAGTTGAATTTTTCTATGATGTTCAAGTAGTCCAGATGATGCCTGTCAATCACAATGTAATCTGCACGTGATACCATTGGAATGCCGTATACCCTGAAACAGATTTGCTGATAGATAAAAACAGCAGCATCCAGAATGACTAGCGGAACAATGACTCCGTAAATAATCGGCGAGGTGATAATATACAGGGGATTGGCCTGGGTTAAATAGCTCCAGATGTTTGTTCGATATTTTTTATGAAGTCCCCTGATACTGTTATCAAAAATGACTTTTCCCTTTTTCAGGCGGTATTTGAACTCTGCCCTTTTTTCAGAAAGTAGTTGATCAAACTCCTGTTCCAACTGGTTTTGTAACCCCTGTATTCTGGAAAGTATTTCCTGGTAGTGTGATTGTGGCATTAGTTACTCCTGCGGTGAGCTTATTGTTGACTATGTAGTCGGATATTCTGCATGTGGGCTGATGAGCCTGTGCCATCCGGCATGGAAGGATGCCAGTAGTACAGTACTTGTCTGATGGTGCAAGTTTATCCGACATGCTTGCCAGGAACATGACTCATGATGCCTGGAATACATCCTTAGAATATAGAGGTGAGCACTGTTGCAAAAGCAATTAACAATAGCACTAACACACTTAACAACGAGATAATCGCAACCAGTATAGATAGTGGATTGATTAATACGCCTATATTCAAATACTGGTTAAACATATCATCAAGCTGTCCAAGCAAGGATTTCATTTCCCAGATGTTTTTTGCCTGGCCGATAAAATTCAGGGCTTTTTTCCTGTCATTACTCACTTCTTTCCAGGTTGATTTTACTTCGCTGGTAACATCATCCAGCATCTCTTCTGCAATGTCAGGCAACTCTTTTACCGCTTCCAGTGCCCACCAGTAGCGCAACAGGATCAGGCTGGGTAAAAAACTGACGGCAGAAATAATCAGTGTAGTGGTAAGTGAGGTGTGCAAAATGAAGAATGACCAGATAAACAGCCATGTGCTGATGACAATGCCCAGCAGGGCAATGGCTCGAATACCATCTGAGATATTATCTACCAGGGGTATCAGGTGGTCGAATATATCAAAAAGCTGTTTGTTCACTGAGGATTTTAGGTTCAATGTGCTGGGTTTTGAAGATTGCTTGTTTGAATCTGGCATAACACCCTTGTGTGAAATTCTGAGGATATAATAGAGATGCCCTCAATTATCCTGGAAAGTACTGAAGATCGCAAAACGCCTTTTTGGCGATTGTGACCACATTCTCGGGTATTTTGACAGACCCACTGCAAACTCGATTAGGAATGCATCAAAAACGCTTGCAGAAACTT
>JALVFC010000419.1 GCA_027030285.1 Thiotrichaceae bacterium
ATCTATTGAAAATGATAGCCCTTTGCGGCGATTGAGCAAAATAATTAAAGGTTCGTAGTGCGTTGGCAGTAGCGATGGCAAAAGCGTGGAAACAGTGTCAAGTCAAGTATACCCTTTCCGCACCAAGCACTCGTTCTTTTTGCCGATAACTGCATTAATAATTTTAACCATAACTACGGCTATGCTGAAAATTATATGCTTTGTTCTCGACAAAAATAACTTCGACTTATACGAAAAAGCACACTTGACTTGACACTAGCGGCAATTTAACATAATAGCAGTTATGGCTATCAAGGTTAGGTGTTGGACTTGTGCGACCGGAAGTGTTGGGCGAAGCTCTTGTACCATAACTCCTATTATGTTACTTTGCTTTGGGAAAAAAATAAAAATAGTTGGTTGGTTTTGGGTTGGTGTTGGAGCAAAGTGTTTTAAATTTTGCTTTTCATTGTGCTTTTTCAAAATTTAGAACTCTTTGCAAGGGTTTGGCAAAGCGATGGCATTTTTATTTTTTTAAGCTTGGATAGGAAGCAAAACAAATACAAGGGCTTTTTGCTTTTGGCAAAAATTTGGATTTGGTTTGCGTGGGGTTTCTTATAAATGTAAAATTAATGTTGTTTTTCGTAATATATCAATGATAATTCTTTTACTCGTTTAAAAGCATCATCTGAAGTAATTAAAGGTAAATCTAAATATATTGCTGTTGCGATAATAATACTATCCGGTAATTTTGTATTATATGTTTTACGAACTCTAATAGTTTCCTGTTTCACTGCATTGTTTATTGTGATGGTTTTACATTGTGCTACAAATTCCGTAATTACGCTTTCTTCATTTGGTGTAATATCTTTGTACGCTAATAATTCTAATTCTGTAATCACAGAAATATACAATTGTTTCCTATTTAATACTTCTGCTAAAGTTTGGTCTCCATCTAATAAATATAAGATAATATTGGTGTCTAAAAATAGTTTATTACCATTCATCACGAAGTTTTTTTTGTATATCTAATGCATCTCTTTTTAAACTGATTTTTCCACAGTATTTATATACATCAACTCCTTTTAGATTGAGTTCTTTTGCTAAATCTTCTAATATTATTTGGATGCGTTTTTTTGTTGCTCCTTGTTTTAATGTCATTACCATAGGTTACTTTTTTATTAAACAAATATACAAATTTTATTCCTTTTTTTCACGTTCTATACGTTAAATCCGTCCAGCTTTGGTAATTTTCCCATTCTTCATTGGCTTGTTCAAAGATGCTTTTGGTTTCTTGTTCCGGAAAAAGTTGTTGCTTTCTTTTTAATCGATATAATGCACGGTAATTTTCTTTTTCGTTTAGTTTTTCTATTAATTCCAATTGCTTTAAATCGATAAAATAACGTCTTATTGTGGATTTTGATTTGCGTAAATAAACTTGTACGTCTAATTTTGTAAACGGCTTGTTTTTGTACTTTTTATACAGTTTTTCGTAGGCTTCCAAAGATTGATTTTGATTTGGTAATTGTTTAAAATCCATTAACTGCATTGCGTTTAATATATCGGTTTTACCGGTGATTATTTTTTGCCGTTCGCTTATTCGGGATTGCTTGTTTAGCAGTGTTAAACCGTGTACTATTTCTTTATACAACAATTGTTCTTTTACCGGCAAATCGTTTAAGTATTCTTGTATTTGCTCTTGATACGGATTAACGGTTTTTACATTTGGATACAGTGCTTTGATGATTTGCAACAGTTCGTACAATAAAATTTTTTTTTCGTCGGTATGTGTTTTTTGAGTTTCCATGGCGATGTAGGGTTAATTAGTTGATTTACTTCTGTTTAAGTTCGCCATTTTGTTAGTGGCGAGGTAGTGGCGAGGTGGCGAGGTCTATTTTTGTCAAACACTCTTGTAATGCGTTGTTTATTAGTGTTTTAAGTGTGTTGTATTCGTCTATATCAATTATTTGATATTGATGGGTTTTGCCTTTTTCGGCTTTTATTTTTTGGATATAACCTTCTAATAATAGTTGTTTGTGGTATCTTCGCAAGGTGCTTTCTTTTATTCTTAATTTTCGTCTGATTTCGGCATTAGTAAAGCTAATT
>JALVFC010000420.1 GCA_027030285.1 Thiotrichaceae bacterium
ATGATGCCAGGCATTAGCCATTAGCATGGGAGAGTTAATGAGCTTGGCAGTGCGTTTGGTATATTGAAAAAGAATTTCCTTACTGACAATAGCCAGTAGTGCAAAGAGAAGACCCGTTGGTTTTGGGTTGAGCAACAGTTCGGGATGAGACAAACGCCCAAGGGCATCCAAGGCAATTCCGACAGCTACAGTAGAAAGTAATATGCCAAGAATAATGGTGGCAACAGTTTCAATACGACCATGACCATAAGGGTGTTCTTCATCGGCTTCTTTGCTGGCGAGCTTTGCCGCCACCAAAACAACCATATCACTTGCCAGATCTGATAAGGTGTGTGCACCATCAGCAATAAGTGCCTGGGACTGGGTAACAATACCGCCAAACAGCTGAGCCAGTGATAGAAAAATATTGACTGCTGCTCCCACTAAAGTAACCTTGCGGGTTTCCCGATAGCGGCTCTGCTTGTTATTTTTTTCTGCCGGGCTTTCTGACGATTGAGGATGTTGCAACGGCTGATGGTTATGCGGCATTACTGTGTATCAACCTCGTGCTGAACTTCAAGCAAAACAATATATTCATTGTTTTCCACAGCTGTATCAATCAGGCGATGCCCGTGCACACGTACCCAGGCAGGAATATCATGTAAGGCTCCGGGGTCTGTACAGACTGCCTTGATTAAGCTCCCGGAGGGTAATTGCTCAACAGCCTCCTGTACACGGATAACAGGCATGGGACAGAGCAGGTTGCGCGCATCAAGTAATGTGTATTTTTCCTCCATGAAGTAAAGGTTTACCAGCTAAACAGGGTCCAGCTTGGAATAGCCACAGTCTCAGACTCAATATGTTCATTCAGACCATCTTCTCCACTATCTGATATGCCAATCAGGCTATATGTGGAGATACCATTTGCGGGAGTATAGGTTACAGAAGATTGTACGCTTTTTACACGCTCTTCCTTGATAGTACCCAGTTTACCTTCTACAACAATTGTTTCTTTTTCGGCACTGGGTGCTGCATAGTTCGCCTGAATAGAAAAGATACAGACAATAATGGCTAAAATATGGGTGGTTTTCATGTTTGGTCTCCTGAACTAGCTATACTTCTTCAGGAGTATAGGCTTTTATCGTTAATGCGTGTAATTCACCCGATGTGATGGCATCATTCAGGGCAGCATAGACCAGTTGATGACGTTTCATGGTGTTTAAGCCCTGAAATGCCTCACTGACAATGTGGGCAAGATACTTGTAGCCATCTCCTTCGACGGTGACTTTGGCATTTGGGATGTGTTCGGTAATCATGGCGATAACATCGTCATTACTGATACTCATGTATTTTTCTCTTTAATGTTGGCGATAATCTTCTTAACGTGTACGCAAGTATACCAGATCAAGCGAGAGTGATAATGAATAACAATAGTGATATGTCAGAAACAGTGATGCAATCCTGCGGAAAATTTTGTCAAGCATTGACACGGGATGAAGTTGAAACCTTTTTACGTTTTACCAGTATTCGGGATATTGAACCCAGAGGTGTTATTGCTGATATTGGCGATGTAGGTGATGAGTTTTATCTGGTTATCGACGGCGAAGTGAGGTTGTCACAACTGGAAGGTTCTACTGATATTGAAGTTGGCCGCATTGGTCCAGGTGGACTGGTTGGTGAGATGTCGTTTTTTGACAAGCTACCGCGCACCGTTCGACTCCGTGCCAGTAAAAGAGCTGCCAAACTGGTAGTGATAACCCGCCCCATGTATAAGCGCCTCACTATTGAACACCCTTTTATTGCGGTAAATTTACTGGAGTTTGTGATTTTAAGCCTGGACAAGTTGGTGCGAAGTACCAGTAAGGACATTTCCTCAATGCACAAGACCATGTCAGGGGTTGGTTACAGATAATTTGTTTCAAAGGCTTATTGTACGGTTAAAGAAAAAGTCGCCGGACCTTCATTGACAAGTGATACTCTCATATCAGCCCCAAAACTACCTGTTTCTACATGCTCAAGCAGCAGTTTTGCCCGTTTAACAAAAAACTGGTATAGCTGCTCGCCCTGCTCAGGTGGTGCCGCTGATGTAAAGCTTGGACGTAAGCCCTTATGGGTATCAGCAGCCAGGGTGAATTGCGGAACGACAAGTAATCCACCGCGTATATCAATGAGGGAGTGGTTCATTTTCCCTGCTTCATCCTCAAAAATACGATATTTCGCTACGCGTTCAGCAAGGCGCTGTGCAATATCTTTATTATCTGTTTTCTGAACACCTAGTAATAATAAAATACCAGCATCAATTGAGCCAATTAGAGCATCATCTATGTGTACGGAGGCGGAGCTTACCCGCTGTATTAATGCGATCACTCCAGTACTCCGGCAAGTTCGTCGGTAGCCTGCACCAGCTCGGAAATAATCCCTTGCTCACTACCTGCATGACCGCTTGCTTCGACTATAACCAGCTTGCTGCCAGACCATGCCTGGTGCAACCTGTACGCATTATCAACCGGGCAAATCATGTCATAACGACCATGAATGATATAGCCGGGGATATTGATGAGAGCAGAAGCACTTCTTAATAGCTGGTCGTCTTTCAGAAAACCGTTATTGACAAAGTAATGCGTTTCTATTCGAGCAATACTAAGAGCACTATGAGGGTCGGTAAAGTGATCAAGAACTTTCGTGCTGGGTGTTAGCGTGGCAGTCCTGCCTTCCCATTTTGACCAGGCTTTGGCTGCACGAATACGCCCGATTTCATCATTTCCTGTAAGGCGTTTATAGTAGGCCTGTAGCAGATCATGGCGTTCAGCATGTGGAATAGGTGCCAGAAAGTCCTGCCAGTAATCAGGGAAAAATAAACTGGTGCCATACTGATAGAGCCAGTCAATTTCTCTTTTTGTACTAAAATAGATGCCACGGAGTATCAGCCCGGCAACTTTGCTAGTATGTGTCTGCGCATATGCTAGAGCCAGAGTCGATCCCCAGGAACCACCGAAAAGAGCCCACTGTTCAATACCAAGGTGCTGGCGAATTTTCTCAAGATCATCCACCAAGAACCAGGTCGTGTTATCCTTCAGCTCCGCATGAGGTATTGAGCGACCACAACCTCTCTGATCAAACAGGATAATACGATATCGATCAGGGTCAAAATATCGGCGATGGTAAGACTCACAACCAGCCCCTGGTCCCCCATGCAAGAATACAATCGGTATCCCGTCAGGGTTGCCACATTCCTCAACATAGAGTTCATGTGTATCATCAACTGCAATCATAAAGTTTCGATACGCATGAAGTGCGGGATAAAGCTTCTTCATGAAGTTTGTCTCTTTTACTAGAGGGTATAGTATAAAGCTTATGACAAGATTTATAAAACCACCAAAATCCTTGCTGCGTCAAACGGGCAAAGCTATGGCGGATTTCAGCATGATTGCTGATGGAGACAGAGTCTTGCTAGGCTTGTCAGGCGGCAAAGACTCCTTGTCACTGTTGCATCTACTGATTCATTTTCAGCGTCATGCTCCCATAGATTTCAGTCTTGGTGCAGTCACCGTAGACCCACAGGCAGATAGCTTTGATCCCTCACCGTTAATACCATATATGGAATTATTGAATATTGCATACCATTACCGGAAAGAGCCTATCGTGAAACTGGCAGAGGAGCATATGGATAATAATTCCTATTGTGCTTTTTGCGCTCGTATGAAACGGGGCATCATGTATAGCACAGCTCGAAAACATGGCTATAACGTGCTGGCACTAGCGCAACACCTGGATGACCTGGCAGAAAGTTTCCTGATGTCAGCTTTTCATGGTGGACAACTGAAGACCATGAAAGCACATTATGTAATTAATGATGGTGATTTACGGGTAATTCGACCACTGGTCTATGTGCGTGAAAGGCAGACCAGAAGCTTTGCGGAAACACAACAGCTCCCCGTTATTTATGAAAACTGTCCTGCCTGCTTTGCCATGCCAACACAACGAGAACATATGAAACAATTGCTGGCAGTTGAGGAAAAACACAACCCGACGGTTTTTAAGAGTATAAAGACGGCAATACTGCCCTTGATGCGCGAAGGGTGCCCAGAATAATCCCGTAGATGTGCCTGTTACTGTCAAGCGACACCGTTATATTTCATTGTTTATCAAAATATTACTTCATTATCAAAATGAGTTTTCTCATTAGATCCCGTGTTTTTTACCTTTTAGCGACTTAAAATTGAACTGAAAATGGTTACTCAGTAGGATAAGCATTAAAACAGACTTAAGTTGGACTTCTCTGATAATATTAATAGACATCTTTAAGCCCTTTTTTATCACACATGCTGTAGTAGATTGTCCTGATATTTCTGGATACTATCCAGCTCATTTAATGGCTACACTTGAAGATTATCTATAAGCATAAAAAACTCAACTTCAGAGAACCTTAAGAACACTTTGATTAAGTCTAAATAGAGTTTAGCAAATGATAGAATTGTCAGTTTATACATAAAAACAGTGCTAATAGTCACTCTATTAGGATATTTATACGCAAAATAGGCTATTCTTGCTTCGAGAAAATATTTTTGACTTCATCAGGTACTCCTCAATGAAGGGGTCATAACGCAATAAATTAATGAATTTATTATAAGAATATAAAATATGAATATTATTGGTATATCAGCATACTATCACGATAGTGCTGCTGCACTAATCCGTGATGGTGAAATAGTGGCAGCAGCTCAGGAAGAGCGCTTCACAAGAAAAAAACATGACCCTAGGTTCCCAGGTAATGCTATATCCTACTGTCTCGAAGAAGCAGGTTTAGGTATGAGTGACATCGACTATGTTATTTTTTATGACAAGCCTTTTGTTACCTTTGAACGTTTGCTGGAAACCTATCTGGCGTATGTTCCCGCCGGTTTCAAGTCTTTTATTACTGCAATACCTGTTTGGCTTAAGGAAAAGCTGTTTCTCAAGAAAACCTTGAAAACCGAATTAACAAAACTTGCTAATGGTGACAGTAGCAAGTTGCCGCCGTTGCTGTTTAACGATCATCATCGTTCCCATGCCAGTTCTGCATTTTTTGCATCACCATATGAAAAGGCGGCGGTACTCTGCCTGGACGGGGTAGGGGAATGGGCAACCAGCTCTGTTTGGCTGGGAGATGGCAACAAGCTGGACAGCCTGTGGGAGATCAAGTTTCCACATTCACTGGGCTTGCTATATTCCGCTTTTACATACTATACCGGTTTTCGTGTGAATTCAGGTGAGTATAAACTCATGGGCTTAGCACCTTACGGTGAGCCAAAGTATGTTGACCTTATTCTGGACAACCTTATTGATGTCAAGGAGGATGGCACTTTCCGTCTGGACATGAGCTATTTCAGTTATGCAACAGGTTTACGCATGACCAGTAGCAAGTTTGACAAGCTATTTGGTGGTCCACCGCGCAAACCTGAATCTGAAGTTACCCAGAAAGAAATGGATATTGCCCGCTCTATTCAACTAGTTACTGAAGAAATTGTGCTCAAGCTGGCTAGAAATATCCACAAGGAGACTGGCGTAGATTATTTATGTCTGGCAGGCGGTGTTGCCCTGAATTGTGTATCTAATGGACGCTTGTTGAGAGAAGGTCCATTTAAAGAGATATGGATTCAGCCAGCGGCAGGTGATGCCGGTGGAGCACTAGGAGCAGCATTAACTGTATGGTATGAATACCTAGAAAAACCACGTCAGGCTGATAATAAAGAAGACTTCATGAAAGGCTCATATCTTGGGCGCAAATTCAGTAACCGTGAAATAAAGGATTACCTAGAACAAGTCGATGCTCCCTATGAGGAGTTACCGGATGAAGAGTTAATGCCAAAGCTGGGGAAGATCCTGGACTCCGAAAAGGTTGTTGGCTGGTTTAACGGTCGTATGGAGTTTGGTCCAAGGGCGTTGGGAGGTCGATCTATTATTGGTGATCCTCGGAGTCCGAAAATGCAATCGGTGATGAATCTGAAAATCAAATACCGTGAGTCTTTTCGACCCTTTGCGCCTTCTGTTAAGGCAGAAGCAGTATCAGACTGGTTCCAGCATAAAGGTAAAAGTCCTTATATGTTGATTGTTGCGCCAGTCGCTGAAGATAAGCGGCTACCGATGACAGAAGAGCAGCAGGCGTTATTTGGTATTGAGAAATTGAATGTGCCGCGTTCACAGATTCCGGCAGTTACGCATGTGGATTATTCTGCACGTGTGCAAACTATACACCCCGAGACCAATCCAAGATACTATTCCCTGATTGATCACTTTGAGCAACAAAGCGGCTGCCCGGTATTAATTAATACTTCCTTCAATGTGCGTGGTGAGCCTATTGTATACACGCCAGAAGATGCTTATCGTTGTTTTATGCGCACCGAAATGGACTATCTGGTAATGGAGAATATTCTGTTGGATAAAACACAGCAGCCCAGCCGAGACGATGACGACTCATGGAAAGATGAATTTGTATTAGACTGATTAAGAGATTAAAGAAATGATTCCACAAATTGGTGATGTATCAAAACCGGAGCTAAAAAAGTTTGGCTTTATCATGGGAAGTGCGCTTATCCTTCTGTTTGGGCTATTTTTCCCGTGGCTATTAAGTAAACCCATACCACTATGGCCATGGATAGTGGCCGCTATTTTTATTTTATGGGCCCTGCTTCATCCGACCAGCATGAAGCCAGTATATGTCATCTGGATGAAAATTGGTGGTGTGCTCGGTTTTATTAATACACATATTATTATGGGTATATTATTCTTTGTGATATTTCTTCCTCTGGGACTGTTATTTAAACTATTTGGCAAAGAATTGATTCCAAACAAATTTTCAGATGTCCAAAGTTACCGGATAGTCACCCGGAACCCTTCCAAAAACCATATAGAGAGACCCTACTAATGCTTGACTTATTATCCGACCTATGGGGATTTATGAAGGTCAGAAAAAAATTCTGGCTGGCCCCAATTATTTTGATTATGTTACTACTGGGTGTACTTATCGTGCTATCTCAAGGTTCTGCTGTAGCACCGTTTATTTATACTTTGTTCTAGCTCGATAGCTTCACAGCACCTTTTCGTAGAGACGTCGCCTGCAACGTCTCTACGAAAATTCCGGTTTCTGGACGCGCACTGCGTACCTGCCATACTATCTGCCATTCTTCTTAAATAACGGCAGAAACCTTCCCTATGAGTAAACTAAAAGCACTTTTATTTGATGTCGATGGCACACTGGCAAACACAGAAGCCAATGGACATCGTGTCGCCTTCAATAAAGCGTTTTCTGAAGCGGGTCTGGACTGGGAGTGGGGTATTCCTCTTTATGGGCAATTGCTCGCGGTAACAGGCGGTAAAGAGCGTATCAAGTACTATGTGAACGACTTCCTTGATGATTTTACAATTGATCAGGATCTGACTGATTTCGCAGCACAATTACATCAAAGAAAAACACATTTTTATCTGCAAATGCTGCAACAGGGTGATATTCCCTTAAGACCTGGAGTAGAGCGCTTAATTAGAGAAGCACGTGAGTCTGGCTTGCGCATGGGAATTGCGACAACCACCACTCCAGCAAATGTTACCTACCTGTTAAGCTCAACATTGGGGGAAGAATCGTTAGAATGGTTTGAAGTCATCGCTGCAGGAGATATTGTTCCCGCTAAAAAACCCGCACCTGATATTTTTGAATATGCCATGCGGGAAATGGCAATTACGCCTGATGAAACCCTGGCGTTTGAAGATTCTGCCAATGGTTTCAAGTCCTCAACAGGAGCTGGTTTGAAAACACTGGTAACTGTTAATAGCTATACACAGGATGATGACTTTCCGGGCGCAAGCATTGTGCTGGACAAAATGGGAGATGCAGATGACCCTTTCACGGTTTTATCAGGGAATGCCAACTCATACACTTATGTTACTGTTGATATGCTCAGGGATTTATTTGCCAGAAGCTAACAGGTTGTAGAGAGGCTATACAATAGAGGAGCACAGATGTTTATTAAAATACAGTAGCGAAATAAAAAAAGGCGCCCAATCTCTTGGACGCCTAACCGCTAGGAGGATGTGGTGTTATCACTTTCAAACACCACACATATTAGTCTACACTACTACAGAAAAAGTTCAAAAAACCTACCTTTTCTATCAACAATAAAACAACATCATAAAAAAAACAACAACATGTAGACTATTTTCTGGCATATTTCATGCTTGAAATAAGTCAGTTTAGCAACTGACTTATGTCCAGACTG
>JALVFC010000421.1 GCA_027030285.1 Thiotrichaceae bacterium
TTCTGCCGCAGATCCGGTTGAGACGCCAAACCCAATAGTGTAAGTGTTAACAATCTGATCACCGGGCAATGTAGTATTCAGGTCTGTATTAGCCAGGTGAAAGGCTAACTCTGGACCGCACTCTCCATGACTCAAGGTATTGCTACTGGATGCTCCAGGTACAGCTGCACAACTGGCAAGTGACAAATAATTTTTAATACGCCACGTTCTATTATCCTTATAACCAGAAGCATATTGTGGCTCACCATCAGATAACAACACCAAAAAACTACTATCACATTCATCAGTAATGGGGGATTTATACGTTGCATTATAAGTACCGGGCCAGGTGTCATAAGGCTGTCCCTGGCAGTGATAATACTGGCTGCAAGTATATGTGGTAGCCGGAGGCGTGTAGCCTGGAGGCAAGGAATCACAGGAGTAAAGAGGTTCATTTGTACTACCTTTGGAAATACAGTTGGTACCGCAGCTGCCGTCATCAACCGTACATTCTTTTTTTGTTGGTGAAAAATTAGCTAACGCGACAGCATGCGCATCCAGTGCTGCCTGGATATCTGCTGCTGAGGGGGTATTAGCAGTACAATATGAGCTACAGCTTCCATCAGCAAGACATGAGGCTACATCACTACTGGAGAAGGTATAGGTAGCCGCATCGGTGTGATTTGTGGGCACTGTCTGGTTTCGATGAACAGCATCAACCAGATGGCAGGACACTGCCCCCGCATCCGGTCTTGGCACAAAATACATCCCGCCAGGATTGCTTTGCCGGGTAACAAAATTAGACCCGCTGTAAGTGGATGGATGTGCAGCATAAATACTACTAGGTATCAGCTGACCAAACTCAGGCTGCTCCCCTTTGAAATAATGAACAACCTCTAAAATTGATGATGGAATAGGTGTACGACCTCTTGCTGTCCAGCCATTTACAATTTGTTTTAGATAGTCCTTAACTGTTTCGGTGGGACTTGATGGATCTGGCAGGTTATCCATACTCAGATCAAACATCCCCAGATGATCACCATCATTCGTGATAGCAGGAGTTAAACTACTATCATTTTGCAACAGGTTACTGGTCAGCAAGGTTGTTGCATCACTGGCAAGATCTGAAACTGGCATGGCAATGCCACGCTCTTTATAAGCATCACCACCATAATAGGTTAGACCGACTTTTATTTGCTGATTCATCGAATCAAGGATCTGGCTGAATGTATCTTTAAGAATCTGTAAACGACTTCGCGATAGACTATCCCCGGCTACCGCCTCATCCATACTTTTGGAATTATCCATTAAAAATAGTATTTTGGGCGGTGGAGGTGGTGCTGAGCGGGTGATAATTTTTGTATCATCAGCATTCACGGAAGTAGCTACTGAAATTAGCAGGATAAACAGGCTAGTTTTGGTATACAGGTAATCAAACATAGTCACGCTCTTTATTATTATTTATCTGCCACATAAAATGGATATAGCTTTTCTGGAAATAGAGAAACCACGAGGAGCCTGTCCGAGAATAGTGAGCCTACTGCGGAAAAGCTGAATTTGGCTAGATTTTCCCTCAATTTTCGTTAAATAGAACAACTATTCGCTTCAAATTGATGAAAAATCTAGCTTAAATCAGCTTTCCCTCGCTACGACTCATATTCTCGGACAGCCTCCTAGTTAGGAATAAACTGAATTATCCCTGCCTTGTGAGTATCTACAGCTTTTGTATTCCCTACTTTGGATGTCCCGGTAATGGAAAAAATCTGGCATTTCATACCACCTGCTTCACCTGCCAGCTCCGTACTCATTGCCACTTCATCTAGAGGTGGACATGGTCCGGAACTCATCATCTCAACCGTAGTTTGAGTGGTAATGGTGTCTGTAGTTACCTGGGAATAGGTTTTTTCCCTGTGACCCGCCGTATTAATCGTGCCATTGGTAGCTGTATCAACCAGGTAATATTTATCACTCCCTTTGGCTAGTGCAGATTCTGCGCCCTGGTACGCCTTGCCAAGTAATACATCATTTTCAGCGATGCGTGTTTTCAGCACTGAGGTACGGCTAGCACTTACTGCTAAC
>JALVFC010000422.1 GCA_027030285.1 Thiotrichaceae bacterium
GACTTGCGCAAGAAATCGAGCTTTGCCTTCACGACTGCTGATATTATATTTCTGACTCAGATGATCCAGTAAATAATCAGTCATTGACACACTGTCTTCCGTCAAGGCTGTTTCAAAGGCTTGTTTACCTATTTTTCTCACCTGGGTATCCGGATCCTCACCCGCAGGCAAAAACATGAAGCGTATCTCTTTACCATCACGCAATACGGACAATGCGTTTTGCAGCGCTCGCCAGGCGGCATCCCGACCTGCCCTGTCACCATCAAAGCAGAAGATGACCTCATTCACGGCACGAAATATCTGACTAACATGCTCCTGGGTTGTTGCCGTTGCCACGGCATAGCTAATATCAAACTGTGCCAGAGCAATCACATCCATGTAGCCTTCCACGACCAGTAACCGCTCCAGCTTGCGCGTATGTTGTCGTGCCTCATAAAAGCCATACAGCTCTGAACCTTTATGAAAAATCTCGGTTTCCGGTGAATTCAGGTATTTGGGTGTACCGTCGCCAAGTACACGCCCGCCAAAGCCTATGGTACGCCCGCGCTTATCACGGATAGGAAACATAATACGATCACGAAAACGATCATATTGCCGTCCACCGTCCTCTTTTTCGATTAACAGGCCTGCATCCAGCATTTGCCTGGGGGTGTAGCGGGGAGAAAAGGTTTTTAACAGCAGATCCCAGGCTTCGGGAACATAGCCTATTTGAAAGCGGGCGATAATCTCGCTGCTTAAACCGCGTTGCTGCAAATAGTCCTGCGCATGGGAATGGCTTGCCAGTTGCTGCTGATAATATGTGGATACTTCCTGCATCAGGTCATACAGGTTTTTATTTTTCTGCGTGTTTCTACTTGCTGCCTGCCCCTTTTCACGGGGCACATCCAGACCCAGCGACTGAGCCAGTGTTTCAATAGCCTCCACAAAATCCAGGTGCTCATACTCCATCAGGAAGTCAATCGCTGTACCATGCACACCGCAGCCAAAACAATGGTAAAACTGCTTGACCGGACTCACTGTAAAAGAAGGTGTTTTTTCAGAGTGGAAGGGGCAACAGGTGGTATACTCCCTGCCCTTTTTCTTCAGCGGGACACGCGCATTAATGACGTCCACCACATCGACGCGGGTGAGCAGATCATCAATAAATGCTCTGGGGATCATTCCTGCCATGTTGCTGATATCCTCATCCGGTTAGTTATCACGCTTCACTGCTTTGTGACTTGCGTTACATACACCTGTCCATGATTGCACTACCATGGCTCTGTACTTTTAAACAAACAAAGGAAATATACAATGAAAAACGTAGGATCTATTGACAGAGTCATTCGTATTATTGCCGGTGTTGCCATTCTTGGTGCTGGTTATTATTTCAAAAACTGGTGGGGAGCCATTGGTATTGTCCCACTAGTCACCGCATTACTCGGATGGTGCCCTGCTTACTCACTGTTTGGTATTAACACAGGCGCCAAAACATAGGAGCTTGTCCGAGTTAAACCACTTGCACCCATCAGGCTATTCCCCCTGTTCGCCTGGTGGGTTCATCCGGCCATCTTCTACAGATGGCCTTTTAATCCCTGCCTGTCCAGCACACTAATTTTGCCACGTGATAACCTTAGCAGGCCAGCATGCTCCAGTGCTTTCAGATTTCTGCTGACCACTTCTCTACTGCTACCCAGCTCATCAGCAATTTCCTGATGCGTTGTCTGAATATCATCTGGCTCCGGATGGCTTAATAACCATGCAATAATCCGGCTTTCCAACGGCTCAAAAGCCAGCGCATTCGCCAGTTCAATTACATCTGCAAAACGCTGACCTAATAGCTCAAAAATATAGTTTCGCCATAATTCACTTTCATGCATCCATTGCTTGACCAGTCTCGCTGGTACAGCAATACCTTCAACATCCGTCACCGTTTCTGCCACCACTGCCGGAAAAGGATTCTGATTAAGAATACAACCCGCTGTAATAATGCACGATTCTCCTCTGGCAATATGATACAGGCTAATACTTCGCCCATCTACAGCTGGCTTGTACACCCTGACATCACCAGAAGTAA
>JALVFC010000423.1 GCA_027030285.1 Thiotrichaceae bacterium
CATACTTTTAATTATCCAGATTATCGTAGCCATTGGCATTATTGGTCTGGTATTGGTACAACACGGTAAGGGCGCGGATGCTGGTGCAGCCTTTGGCGGTGGTGCTTCAGGCTCTGTATTTGGAGCACGTGGTGCTGGTAACTTTTTGAGCCGAACCACTGCTATATTGGCTTTGGTGTTTTTTCTCAATTCTATGGGGCTAGCCTGGCTGGTTAGCCATCGTGGTGATCAGGGCAGTGGCAGTGTGGTAGATTCTCTGGTAACTACTGAAGAATCAGCAGCACCTGCCGAAACAGCTCCTGGCGATGTGCCTGATGCACCAGAGGCTGCTTCGCCTCAAGCCGAAAGCACTAGTGATGTGCCTGCCGCTGATGATGTACCATCTGCTGCCAGTGAAAGTGAAGATGTGCCAGAAGCTCCAGCAACTCCTGCTACTGCTGATGTCCCTGAGGCAGAAAGCTCAGCTAGTAGCTCGGATGCTGAAAATAATAACAATAAAAAAGAAACTGGCAGTGAATAAACAAGCACCGAAAGAATAAGTTTAGCCGACGTGGTGGAATTGGTAGACACGCTATCTTGAGGGGGTAGTGGCGCAAGCCGTGCCGGTTCGACTCCGGCCGTCGGCACCAGTATAAAGTCCAAGAAAGTCTTGGATAATCTATAAACCCGTGTAATAGCGGGTTTTTTTGTTCCTGCTTATAAATAGTTAGTCTGTAGTAGTCCGAGATAATCTGTTTACATCCGCGATATTTCAGGGGTATATTTAGGGGTATGTAAAATTCAATTTTCAGAACATACCCCAATGCCGTTAACAGACGTAAAGATCAGAGGAGCAAAGCCCAAAGCAAAATCATACAAGCTTTATGATAGCGGTGGTTTATATCTTCATGTGCTGCATTCAGGGGGTAGGGTGTGGAGATACAAATATAATTACAATGAGAAAGAAAAATTACTAACTATTGGCAAATATCCTGCAATAGGTTTGAAGCTGGCAAGGGAATTGCAGCAAAAAGCTTATATTCTTCTGGCAAGCGGTATTGATCCAGCTCAGGCGAAACAAGACGAAAAAGCCAGGCTAAAGCGGCAGCAGGAAGCTGAACAGGATCACCCAACAGGTAAAACCTTCAAAGAGGTTGCGCTTGCATGGGCTGATTTTAAAGCCCGTCCTAATACCAAACGTAACTGGAAATTCTCCCATAAGAAAACCGTGTTAAATTCACTAGAGCGTGAAGTATTTCCCCTTATTGGTGACAGGATCATACATACGCTTACCAGTGATGATGTTGATAATGTGATTGAACCAATCCAGAGCAGGGGGCATTAGAAGTATCTGAAAGGACATTGCACCGGATAAACGCTGTTTTCCGCTTTGGCATCTTTAAAAAGTGGTGTGATAAAAACCCGGCTGTTGGACGGGATGAATTTCTGGAGCGTAGAAAGGTAAGGCACATGAAGCACCTTGAAGAAAAGGACTTGCCTTTGTTTCTGCATGAACTGGATAAATACCAGGGGAATTTTGTCTGTAAATCGGCTGTTTGGTTTGTTTTATACACGCATGCCAGGACAAATGAGATAAGGTTTGCTGAATGGTCAGATATAGACTTTGACTTGAAACAATGGAATATCCCGGCTGAAAAAATGAAGATGGGTGTTTCCCAAACAATCCCTCTATCCAGGCAGGCAATCGCTATTCTTGAGTCACTTAAACCAATTACAGGTAATTACAAATATATTTTTGCTTCCACGATATCCCTGAGCAAACCTATTTCTGAAAATGGAATGCTCTCTGTCATCTATAACATGGGATATAAGGGGAAAACCACCATACACGGGCTGCGTGGCACATACAGCACCATTGCCAATGAAACCCTGAAATTTAGAAGGGATGCTATTGAGGCAGCTTTAGCACATAAGGTAAATGATCCTGTCAGGGAATCTTATTGCCACGCAACCTATCTGGAAGAGCGTACAGTGAATGCTCAGGTATGGGCTGATTATCTGGATCAGTTGAAGCAGGGTGCTGATGTAATACTGATTAAGCGTAAGGCGTAA
>JALVFC010000424.1 GCA_027030285.1 Thiotrichaceae bacterium
TGCCTGTATCTGTTCAGGATGCAGGTTAAACGGGAAGCTGGTGCGTTTTCTGTGATCAGCCAGACAAACAATTCCAGCACTGCCCCCGCAACGGTAAGTGAGTAAAAGCTTGAATATGCCACTGGGGTTGTTATTTCAAAAACATCCTGGGAAGGTCAAGTGTAATATATCTCACAAGTCCGGATACCGGCCTGAAAATCCCCAAACCATCACGCTACGCGGTGGGCGTAGTCACAGGAGAAAAACATGAACCCAAAGATTCGCTATGGCGCATTCCGTGCCATTGTTCCCGCTTTACTGATTTCACCACTGATTGCAACCTGGGCGGTCGCCGAAGAGGTGACGCCACTGGATGAGGTCGTAGTGTCGGCAACACGTACCTCTCAGACAGTTGATGAAACACTTGCCGCTACAACGATTGTGACTCGTCAGGAGATTGAACAACTGCAATCCACTTCAGTTGTGGATGTATTACGAAAATATGTACCAGGCGTTGATTTTACGATTTCAGGGGGAATGGGGAAAACTACGGGACTGCACTTGCGTGGTACAGAGTCTGATCATGTCCTTGTTTTAATTGATGGAGTTCGGGCAGGTTCCGTGACGACAGGTGCCATGGCATGGTCTCATTTGCCCGCAGCTATGATTGAACGTATCGAAATCGTCCGTGGACCCCGTTCTTCCTTGTACGGCTCTGAGGCTATTGGAGGCATTATCAGTATTACAACCCGAAAAGACAAAGCAGGTTCCTGGCATGGCTCTGTCTCTGCGGGTAGCTACAATACCCAAAAACTCGCTTTGGGAACTTCCTTTGGCAATGCAAAAACCAGCGCCAGTATCAATACCAGCTATGTAAACACCGATGGCATTGATGCAAAAGTCACCAACAACCCTGATAAAGACGGTTATGACAATAAAAACATCAATTTGCGGTTACAGCACAAGCTGACAGACAAGACCGATATTTCATTAACAGGATTTTATGCTGAAGGAACAAATGAGTTCGATGATTTTGGTGATACCAACCGATCATCCCATAGTGAATTTGTGCAACAAAATCTGGGGCTAAACCTGTCATCGGAACTGTCCGAACGCTGGCATACCGGGGTAGTCATCGGTGAATATCGAGACAAATCAAAAGCCTTTGATGGCTTCCCTGGCTTTTTTAATACCACCAGACAACAACTTAACTGGCAGAATGATATTTCGGTTGGTGATGAGACCTTGCTAACTTTGGGTGTTGATTATCAGCGCGATCGTGTGAACAGCTCGACAAGTTATGCAAAAACCAAACGCACCGATACTGGATATTTTGCTGAATATCAGACCACTGTTGCAGAGCATGATGTACAAGTTTCATTGCGAACGGATGATAATGATGCCTTTGGTACACATACCACTGGTAATCTCAGTGTCGGGCGTGATATCGGGAAAAGTCGTTTAATTGCTTCCTATGGTACGGCATTTAAAGCACCGACATTAAATGAACTTTATTTCCCCTTTGGTTTTGGAAATCCTGACTTGCAACCGGAAAAATCCAGAACACTGGAAATAGGATTCCGCACTAAACTTGGTGGAGCAGACGTATCGACCAGCATTTTCCGTACCGAGGTAACAAATCTTATTGCAACCGATGCGAATTTTCAGGCGCAGAATATTGAGAAAGCCCGTATTGATGGGCTGGAGCTGGAATATAATCGCTCAATCCATCAGTTTGCATTGAATACCAATCTGACATTACTAAACCCGGTTAACCGTACCAATGGAAAACAACTGGAAAGCCGTACAAAACGCACCTTAAAAGTTAATCTTGACCGTGATTTTGACAAGTTTAGTGTTGGTGGAAGTTTGATTGCCCAATCAAAACGTGCCAAAGGTACCTATAGCAGCGAGATTCCCGGATATGCGACGGTGGACTTACATGCAGGTTATCGGGTGAACAAGCACATACAGCTTCAGGCAGCTGTAAATAATCTGTTGGATAAGGATTATCAAACAAAGTCTGGCTATAATATGCCTGATCGTAATGTGATGTTTACCGTGAATTACC
>JALVFC010000425.1 GCA_027030285.1 Thiotrichaceae bacterium
GGCGCTGCAAACGCCAGTGCAGGCGGCTGTCAAGCGCGAGGATGAGCAGGAGTTTGCGCGTTTGAATGCGGCGAATCTGATGTTTTGTGAAGATGCTGCCAGACGTATTTTTGCCATGCTGGATCAGGATGACACGTTGCTGGATTTCTGGGTGCGGATTAATCATATGGAAAGCCTGCACCCGCATGATGCGGTTGCGATTGTTACCAAGGGGGTGGCTGGTGGTTATCGTGATGACCCTCGGGAGTTTCCGGTTCACTAGTTGGTATTAGAAATGAAATACAAGGATTTACGCGACTTTATCCAGCAGCTTGAAGCACAGGGCGAGCTTAAGCGAATTACGCTGGAAGTGGATCCTTATCTGGAAATGACAGAAATTTCTGATCGTGTTTTGCGCCAGGGTGGGCCTGCCTTGCTGTTTGAAAATCCCAAAGGTTTTTCCACGCCTGTGCTGACCAATCTGTTTGGTACGCCAAAACGGGTGGCGATGGGAATGGGAGAGGAAAGTGTGGATGCCCTCAGGGAGGTCGGCAAGCTGCTGGCTTTTCTGAAAGAACCCGAACCACCCAAAGGGCTTAAAGATGCCTGGCAAAGCATTCCCAAATTTCGCAAGGTGCTGGATATGGCACCTAAAAAGCTGAAAAAAGCACCCTGCCAGCAAGTCATTATCGACAAGGATCAGGTAGACCTGCATAACATCCCCATTCAAACCTGCTGGCCGGGTGATGCTGCACCGTTGATTACCTGGGGGCTGGTCGTCACAAGAGGACCTGAGAAACCGCGTCAGAATCTGGGTATTTACCGCCAGCAACGGATTGCTAAAAACCGTCTGATTATGCGCTGGCTGTCGCATCGTGGTGGAGCGCTGGATTTTCGTGACTGGCAAAAAGCGCATCCGGGCGAGCCTTTCCCCGTTGCCGTAGCGTTAGGGGCTGATCCAGCGACGATTCTGGGGGCGGTCACTCCGGTTCCGGATACGCTGTCTGAGTACGCCTTCGCCGGGCTGCTGCGTGGTTCCAAAACAGAAGTTGTACAGTGTCAGCTCTCGGATTTACAGGTACCTGCATCGGCCGAGTATATTCTTGAAGGTTATCTATACCCTGATGATATGGCTGAAGAAGGGCCTTATGGTGACCACACAGGCTACTATAACGAGGTAGAGACCTTCCCTGTTTTTACAGTAGAAAAAATCACCCACCGTAAAGACCCCATTTATCACAGCACTTATACTGGTCGCCCGCCTGATGAACCGGCTATTCTGGGGGTTGCCCTGAATGAAGTGTTTGTGCCTATCCTGCAAAAGCAGTTTCCGGAAATTGTCGATTTTTACCTGCCCCCGGAAGGTTGCTCCTATCGCATGGCAATCGTCAGCATGAAAAAGCAGTACCCCGGACATGCCAAGCGCGTGATGATGGGTGTGTGGTCCTTTTTGCGCCAGTTTATGTACACCAAGTTTGTTATTGTGGTGGACGAGGATGTCAATACCCGTAACTGGGAAGATGTGATCTGGGCAATGACCACCCGTATGGATCCTGCCAGAGATACCACGCTGATTGAAAATACGCCGATTGACTATCTGGATTTCGCCTCGCCAGTCTCCGGGCTTGGTTCAAAGATGGGGTTGGATGCGACCAACAAATGGCCAGGAGAAACCGACAGGGAATGGGGTGAGCCGATTGTCATGGATGAGGCGGTAAAGAGCAGGGTAGATGACCTCTGGGATAAGCTGGGTATCTTTTAGGCTGATTGGGCTGTGCCGGAAGCCTGACAAGAGTCTGTCCAGTATCAGGTTATGTTACGGAGCCGCCTGCAATGGTGGTTACGCGGCAGAGCCACGTAACCAGTCATTATTGAAATGTTGAACCGAGTAGCCCTGGTAGTTAGCTATAAAGTTTAGGTGCTCCTACTTTTTCATGGATCATGTTGCTGACTTCAGCGGAAATATTTAGCCCCTTTGCCAGTTGATCCAAGTAAGTTGCTTCTTCGCGGGAGTCCAGGTTGATTGCTAGTAAGGACATGAGATAAACCTGTTGTTCCATGCCTTCGG
>JALVFC010000426.1 GCA_027030285.1 Thiotrichaceae bacterium
GTTGACAAACACCGCACCCCCGAGTTCGACAGTTAACCCCCAAAAAACCCACTTTTCGAGACTAACACCCCAGTAAGAATGCGGGTTTCCGCCTCAATTTCCTCAAAACTCTGTAGTGGCACGTTGTTTCTGTTATAGCCTTATTTGACATAATCTCAATATGTCCTATAGTACTGGCATGTACATCAAGATCACCAAATCCGGCCCGCGTCGCTATTTGCAACTCGTCGAGTCCTACCGCGACGCCAATGGTCGCCCCAAACAACGCACACTGGCGAACCTTGGCAGGCTGGAGCAGGTACAGGGTAATCTTGATTCTGTGATTGAGGGTCTCAAACGTGTCGCAGGTAAAAAAGACGTACCTGCTGCTACTTCTATTGCCAGTCCTGATGTTACTTTTGATCCAGCTCGATCTATGGGGGATGTCTGGGTGCTGACACAGCTCTGGAAGGAACTTGGCTTTGACAAGCTGCGCAAGGTGTTCCGAGGTGGACGCCAGCGTATTGATATCGAAGCCTTGCTGCGTATCATAGTTTTTAACCGTCTGTGTGACCCGGAATCCAAACTGGGCGTATTGCGCTGGCTGGAGACCGTCAGTCTGCCGTGTCTTTCACTGGCGTCTGTCCAGCACCAGCATCTGTTACGTGCCATGGATGCACTGATCGCACACCAGGAAGCCGTGGATGATACGGTGTCCGCTCTGCTTCGTCCCCTGATTGACCAGGATCTGTCGGTCGTGTTCTACGACCTGACCACTATCCGCGCCGCCGGGCTGTCACTGCAACATGCTGACGTGCGCCAGTTCGGCATGTCCAAGGAAGGGCTGATCAAACGTCAGTTTATGCTGGGTGTCGTACAAACTGCCGAAGGATTGCCGATCTATCACGAAGTGTTTGATGGCAATACCGCAGAGGTAACAACACTGCTTCCCACACTACGCAAAGTGCTGAAGCGTTTTCCGGTCAGGCGTCTCATTGTGGTTGCTGACCGTGGTCTTCTGTCCACTGACAACCTTCAGGAACTGGAATCCATACAACTGGCAGATGGGACGACGCTGGAATTTATACTGGCGGTACCCGGTCGTCGTTACAGCGATTTTATTGATCTGCTCACCCCCTTTCACAACACCACTTGCAAGAATGCAGAAAGTGAAGTAATTGGTGAGGTTCCCTGGGAGCATTTGCGCCTGGTCATCGCCCATGATCCCGCAGTGGCTACAGAGAAAACGGCACAGCGTGATCAGACGATTGCTGAACTGGAACAGCAGGCTGCCACCTGGGCAGGCAAACTGGATGCACAGGATAGCGGTCAAACCAGCCGGGGTCGCAAACTTTCTGACGGTGGCGCCCGGGCACGCTTCTACCATGCGGTCAGCGAAGCCCGGCTGGCAAAAATCATCAGGGTCGATCTTAAAAGCGAGACATTCTGCTACAGCATCAACGAAAAGGCATTGCAGCATGCACGTCTCATGGATGGCAAGTTATTACTGGTGACCAATGCACCAGACCTGGAACCTGCTGAGGTCGTCTCACGCTATAAGGCGTTGGCTGATATAGAGCGTGGTTTTCGTGTCTTGAAATCGGAAATTGAAATTGGTCCTGTGCATCACCGCCTGCCCCAAAGAATACGTGCCCATGCTGCACTGTGCTTTATGGCTCTGATTCTCTACCGGGTTATGCGCCAGCGCCTGAAGGCGGCACAGGATCCGCATTCGCCTGAGCGCGCTCTGTCCCAGCTGGGACGTATTCAGCACCACAGCATCCTGTTAAATGGTCAGCCCAGAACTGGATTGTCAACAATGACAGCAGAGCAACAGGATCTTTTTGAATCACTCAACATCAAGAAACCGTCAAAAAATGAGCAGTTAAGCCGGTTGTAGTGGCATTTTTAAAATGTGATTTCTTATTTATCAATTAGTTGGGTTTCTAACTGTCGAACTCGGGATGTCTGGCGCACCACCACTCGCACGCCACTGCGCCTGAAAAAATCAGGTGATCACTGGCAGATAACGACACTCGATGACAGCGTTGAAACCTACAAT
>JALVFC010000427.1 GCA_027030285.1 Thiotrichaceae bacterium
AAATGATCTATGACTTCCTTCGCGCCAGACCTTGGCGGATCCAGCAGGATTTTGTCATAGCGCTGGCGCAACCACTTCTCATGCTGCATATCACCCATCAGATTGCAGAAATGGTAGCGGGTGTTGTTGATACCGTTTTCACGCGCAATACGTTTGGCACGCTCTACCATGGCAAAATCGCCCTCAACACCCGTCACCTGACGGGTTGTTCGGGCAATGGGCAAGGTAAAGTTGCCAAGACCACAAAACAGATCCAGTACCGTATCTTGCTCATCAAGTTCCAGTAGTTCAACGGCTCTGGCAACCATCTGACGGTTTATAGCGGTATTGACCTGAATAAAATCCTGTGGACCAAAAGTGACCCGTGTATCAAAATGGGGATGCTCGTAATAAAGCTCGGACTCTGGTTGATCGCTGCCATCAGCCAGTAAAGTCACCGTATCCGGACCACCTGATTGCAAACAAACACGGAACTTTTCCTGCTCAGCAAATGTGCGTAATAGCTGCGTGTCGTGTTCACTTAGTGCCTCAAGATGACGGAAGATCAAAGTCGTTTTGTTATCACCTATCGCTACTTCAACCTGCGGAATTTTTTCCCTGGCGTCCATGTCAGCGATTAATGCCTGCAATGCCTCCAGCTTCATTCCAACAGAGGGGTGCAAAACCTCACATTGCTTCAGGTCTGCCAGGAAACTATTTCGCTTTTCCCGAAAACCGACCAGCACCTTGCCTTTTTTAAAGACAAATTTGGCACCCAGTCTGGCTTTTCTGCGATAGCCCCAGACATCAGCAGTCATTGGCTCAAACACAGTCTCCGGTTCAACCTTGCCTATATGCTTCAGGTTATCCAGCATAGACTGTTGCTTGTAGCGAACCTGTGCCACCGCATCCATGTGCTGCAAGCTGCAACCACCGCAAATACCATAATGCGCGCACTTCGGCTCAACCCTGTCAGGAGATGCCTGAAGTACCTGCCGGGTAATACCCTCATCATGTTTTCGCTGCTTCGCTGAATAGGTAAACAACACACGTTCACCCGGTAGCGCTCCATCAATAAAAACAGCTTTGCCATCAATATGCGTCACGCCACGTCCATCGTGACTTAATGATTCAATCGTGGTCTCTACGGGGTCTTTAGGCAGGCGTTGACGTCTGCGACGAGCCATAAATCACCTTCTATTAAATAAAAAATCGGAGTTACTCAACGAAATGTATGTAAGGAGTCAAGTTATTGATTATTCGGGCTTCGGCAGCAGGGATGCTGCCGCAGAGCTTGCAGGGATGTATTTACAGCATCCCGCATAATCAATAACTTGACTCCTCCATTGTTCGTTACACCAGTAGTTACAATCGGCGAGATTACTAGAAAAACTATTCTAGTACCAACCGTGCATTCAGTGGTTGAACTGGACGGTTATTGTCCCCCTGCAAGGCAGCTTTCAGGGTGTTAAACTGCTCTTTTGAAATCGTCATGGGCGACTGCATAATAATCCAGCGCACACCTTCGGTGCAGGGTGGTGTTTCCAGTGAGCCATTGTAGCTATAATAATTGGAAAAACTGCTTTCTGACTCAATCGTCTTTAAGTCACCCGATGCCAGTCTGGCTGAATCCCCTGCTTTCATCGGCATATTTTTCCACAAGCGATTGAGGGTTGCATCTGGCTTGCCGGGCAAAAACATCATCGCCAGCACTGCTGTTTCACCTTTCTCGTTAACATGCACAAAATGTGCTTCCACCGGAAAATGCTTACCATTGACAGTATGCTCACTTGGCATGTGAAAATGGAACTGTTTTAATTCATAGTCAACGCCATCAAGCGTCATCACGCCGCCACTACGCATATCAACCTGAATGGTATGCCCCGTATTTTTGATAGCATCCGCGACCATTAGCTCATAATTAAGCTTGATCGGTTTCTGCCTGGTGTTACCTGTCATTTTGCTATCAATATTAACGGGGGACTGGTTTTTACCTGCGCTGCACAAGGCATATTCAGCAGACAACTCGCCCCAATGTTCTGGCCCGGTTTTTCCAC
>JALVFC010000428.1 GCA_027030285.1 Thiotrichaceae bacterium
TTTCAAAGATATATTGATTATGCCCGATGGTGCAGTCCGACTGGATGCCCGTCATTTTAACGATACCAGCAATTTATTAATTGGTGGTGATAACAATGACCGGCTATATGCCGGAGGTGGTGATGACATCCTCCTTGGAGAAGGCGGTAAGGACTATCTGAGTGGTGATGGCTATGCTGATTATATAAAGGGAGGCGCGGGTAACGGCATTATTGAAAGTGGTACCGAGGATGACCAGCTATTTGGTGAAGATGAGAATGATCTAATCAAAGATAACGATCAACTATATGGGGGTAAAGGTGGTGATCAGTTATACGGTGGTGCCGATGATGACATTCCCTTGGGTGAGGATGATAACGATTATCTAAATGGTGGTAAAGGTTTAGATATTCTCTATGGCGGCAAAGGTAGCGATACCTACTATTACGGCATTGGTAACGATTTGGTTTGTGATAATGAGGTTGAATCCTTTATTCAACTGCACTTTGTCTCGCTAACGAACAATTATCGTATCACAGACATGGCTACTTAATATTGTGAATTTGTCTGGATAATCTAGCGGGGAAACAAAAATGGAAAAAATATTAATTAAAATGTTTTTCTTTTGCATATTGCTTGTATCCGCACAGAGCGGATTTTCGGCAGGTCTAAAATTAATTAAGAGTCGGGATGATGAGTTGTGTGAGTACATGCAGACTATTTTTCAGAAAGATTTTGATCAGTATGGGAGTGAACAATTTTCCTTGCACGAAGAATACAATTGGATTAAGTGGACGGCAAGTAAGTACTTATTAAAAGGTGGTCTTCATCCGCAAATAAAAAAAGTTTTGTTGAGCAAGTTCGACATTAATAATGATGGAAGGCGCGAGACTGTATCGCTAGAAACAGTGATGATATTCGCAAGAGAGACGGATGAGTTGCATGTATTAGGTGATGATACATTTAACATCAATAAGGAATTAGAATTTACGATCAATGAACTAATTAAAATGCCTGGAATTATAGCCTCGGCAGAATGGCCATACAGGCTGGATATCAAGTCACTTGATGTAGATTATGAGTTTTATAAGCGTAATAGTATCCTGTCGTTAATTGATATTTATCCTTTTAAAATTAATGGAGCATTATATCTGAGTTTGGTTGAAAAGTATCAGGTGAAAAATCAGCCAAAATGGCACGTTATTGTTAAATATACCGATGAGCAATTTCCTATTGGGCGAGGGGATCGTCGGTCAACAAGTAAATTAGAGCACATTTGCTATTTCGATAGCATTTCTTCTAAACGTGAGAGGTAAGCAGTATGTCTTTAACAAGTTATCATATGAATTGGAGCTTTGGGTCATATTGGGGAGATCTGTTAGATCTTTTGAAAACGCGTGAGAATGCAACGCTTTACGGTGGAACTGTAAGTCAAACAAATATCGAAGCACAGGTTGATCTTGTAGGAACGAGTATTGCGATTGGATATGGGCTTGACCTTCTAGTTAACAGTAATGCTGAAATAAATGAACTTTTGGCAGCAGCCGGATTGCCCGCGTTAAGTGATAGTGATGCCGCCTTTTTAAGGCAAGCACGTTTAGATAGAGAAGCGGGCTTTGTTGATCGAGATTATTTAATAGATTTAAAAAATAACCTCACACTAGTTTTATCAAGTGAGTTTGAAGCAGAAAGTCTACTTATTGCGACAATATATCGTGCAGAAGGTTGGTTGGTGGATGAGGGGTTTGTATTACCTGAATCTAAAGAAAGGATGGCGATTCTTTCAATGGCATTTAACGGTGGGCCAGGCATATTGCGACAGAGTGTAAGTCTAAGGGCGGCTATTGAAAATGGAGACCGGGCTGAAGCCTGGTATGAAATCGCTTATCGTACCAATGGTGGGTCTAGTGAGAGCCTGGGCATAGCCAATCGCCGCTATGCCGAGGCTGACATGTTCGGCCTGTACAATGAAAATCCCAGCGAAGTAGATTTCCGTAAAGCCTATGAAATGTTCACGCTCCATAGGGAAGCCATCCTTGATTATGAGGGACGGTT
>JALVFC010000429.1 GCA_027030285.1 Thiotrichaceae bacterium
CAGGATTCTTTTTATCGTTGTTTTACAAGTTTTACAGCAATGTTTAATTTTTATATCCATAAATTTGTTCTTCGAGAAGGTCAGTGGCTCCGGTTCCCAGACGCCCCAGACCTTTTAGTTCAAACTCTATAAAAGGTATAGTGTCATATGTGGTGTTGTCTGCGGTTAAAAAGCGTCGCCCAACCAGACGTACTTTCCAGCAGCAGTTGGCATATTCTACACCACCGAGTGCTTCAAGGTTACGATCATTTTTTATATCTCGATCCAGTTTTCCTACCAGGCTCCAGTTGTCACTCAAGGGGGTGGAGAATGAAACCTCTGCCTGTTCCAGCTCCTGATCAAGGTTTCTGTATGCCAGGTTGATACGTCGTTTATGCTTGTCCTGGTAATGTAGACGTGCTTCTGTCGATGTGGTTTTCTGTTTTTCCGGATCCCAGTAAGTGCTGGTTATGATGCGAGTGTGATCATTAAGTTCCCCTGCCAGCTCTAGTGCTAACTCCGAGGTCCCATTGTCATCTATTGATTCTCCCGGCAGGGTAACTTTGCGGTCATCAAAAAAGAATATTTGCCCGATACTGGCAGACAGCAGTTCGTGACCCCGGTCTGTGTCCAGTAATCGGGTAGTTAATGCAACAGTGAGTTGATTGGTGTCGCCAATCCGGTCTTTGCCAGTGAAGCGGTTTTTTGCAAACAGTCTTGTGGAAGTTGAGAAACTGGTAGCCGCAGCGTCAAAAACGGGAATCTGGCTTTGATCCTTAAATGGTGTGTAGGTGTAAAACAAGCGAGGTTCCAGCGTCTGTATTTTGTTCCGGGTAGCAAGCTTTCTTTCAAAAAATAACCCAGTGTCGAGGCTTATTGTTGGCAGTGTGCGGGATGGTGCGCTGCTTTGTGCACCAGTGGTTTTATCCAGGGAGTATTGAGTGTGGCGTAGCTGTACTGAAGGCTCAATGTACCAGGCCGGTTTTTCGTAGCGTTTGCTGATTATGGAGTTGAGATCCAGGCGAACACCAGTTACATCATCATCTTTCTGGAAGTTGACCAGTTCTGTTTCGAAGAAATATTGCGTGTCTCCCACTTTTTTGCCGGGCTGGTAATGAAAGCGTAACTCTGGAAGTCTCGAATAGGGAGCATTGTTGCTATCAAGGATTTTATAATCTTGCAGTGATGTGTTAAAGAACCAGTCTTTCCCTGATCTGGTTACATCAATACGCCGCTCCAGTGCGGCGATGCTTGAGCCAACCAGTGTATTGCTAAAGTCATCGAAGTAATCTTTGTCGGATACATCCGTAGCGTTGATGCTAAGCCGGGTATTTGGAGATATTTTCGTATGTTGTCGGATACTTATTAGTGAGCGATTATCGTCATTGGCAACGTTATCACCGGGGAGAAATTCAAAGCGGATCTCACCTTCATCCTTTTGAGTGAGATAGCGGAACTCGGTATCGAGTTTCAGACCTCGCCTGGTGATAATATTGGGTGTAAGTGTGAGATCAAAGTTGGGCGCCAGGTTCAGGTAATAGGGAAGGCTTATTATGTTGCCCGAACGGTCTGAAATTCTATAGCCGGGTGTCAGAAACCCGCTTTTTCTATCATCATTTAAAGGGAAGCTAAAATAAGGTGTATACAATACAGGAATATTGCCAGCTTTAAATATAACGTTATGAGCGACACCTTCCTGTTTCACATGATCCAGACTGATATCAGATGAGGTGAGATGCCAGGAACGATGATTGGGTGGGCAGGTTGAGAAGGTAGCTTGCTTTAGCAGTGTTTTATTTTTCCCTTGTTGTATGAGCTGCCTGCTTTTACCGTAGCCCAGCCCTTGAGTCAGGGTGTATTTTGCATCTTTGACCATGCCCCGGTCGTTGCGCAACTGATAGGTGGCTTCAGCGCTTTTTAGCTCAAGGGCGTCAGTAGAAAAGAGTACATTTCCAAAAGCGGTGACGGTGCTATCACGGTTATCAAAGCGGGCATTGTCGGCGCGCAGTGTTTTATTACCTTGCCTGATCAGAACATTGCCCTTGAGTGTTGA
>JALVFC010000430.1 GCA_027030285.1 Thiotrichaceae bacterium
ACATCATCCCAGTGTCCCTCCCTGTCTGTCAGCCAGTCGCCTACATCATCCGTGGTCAGCGTTGTCTTGAAACTTTCGTTCTGCTCCCAGCGATACATTTCACGCATTTTTAGCAAGTATACACATAAGGTGTAGTCGCCAGCATGACGTGCATCAGCAATATGACAATTGTGTTGCACGGTATCACTGAGTTGTTTGATTTCTTCAGTTAGTTCTTTATCCATATTGCTAATAATACCAGTGTTGTTAACAATATTCGCTATTCCACAGTCTTAACCATTATAATGCCCGCTTTATATCCTTGAGGGTATCGGGATAAAAAACTTACTTTGTACTGGAGAAAAACATCTTGCGTATACGTATCAAAACCAAATGGAGCAAATACGAACGGGAAGTGTCAGTTGAGGATTCCGTTGGTGTGCTGGCATTTAATGCCTGGAAAATAGCCATGCAGACTCTGCTGGAAATTGAAAATGAAAACTTTCAGATTGAAACGCAGGTGCAGCGTATTGCTGTCATGGAAGAAATTGTTTCCTTTATGATTCATAGCGTAGATCGCATGGTCTATGAAAGCATTGAAGATGACGATCGTGCTACCCTGATTACCCTGTATGCAAAAAAGATGGCTGATCATGTGCAGGATAATGCACGGGATTTTAGTGGTCCCGGAGATTATCGCACACCATTTATTAACAAGCTCAACGAGCGCATGCAAGACTACGCGGAAACGAGCTGGGACAATGAAGCAGTTATGCCCGGCTTTAATATGGGAAGATTATTTGCCAATCATGTTGCCAACACACTAGGACCACGGGATCGCAAATGGGCATTGGACTATATACAGCAAGTGCTGATGCCTGACTTTATGGCAAGTTACAAGAAAACCATTAAATCCATTGGCTTGATCGAAGACAAGCCAGAGAATAATAACGCATGACACAGACACCTGAGCCTTTAATTGATGCCTATATCACACCCAATGGGCAACTGGATGTGCTATCCCGACTGGAAGTGGCACGCTTGCGTGATTCCAGTCAGGGAGGTTTATACCAGCTATACCGTAGTTGTTCTCTCGCCGTACTGAGCTACGGTGATTACACTGACGATGCCAGAGCCATGCTGCAACGACATTGTGAGTTTGATATTCAGGTCATACAGGAAGAACGTGGTATTAAACTCAAGTTGAAGAATGCTCCCGCCAGTGCTTTTGTTGATGGAAAAATCATTCGCGGTATTAGCGAGCACTTGTTTGCTGTACTCCGTGATATTGTCTATTCACAGGACACCATTCTGGAAAACCCCAAGTTTGATTTGAATACCACCGATGGTATTACCAATGCAGTGTTTCATATCCTTAGAAATGCGGGTGTTTTCAAACGCAGAAGAAAGCCACATCTGGTTGTTTGCTGGGGAGGGCATTCCATCTCGGAAACTGAATATGCCTATACGCAAGATGTCGGTTATCAACTGGGCTTGCGTGAACTGGATATCTGTACTGGCTGTGGTCCTGGTGCCATGAAAGGTCCCATGAAAGGTGCTACCTTCGGGCATGGTAAGCAGCGTATTTATGATGCACAGTACCTGGGGGTGACAGAGCCCGGCATTATCGCAGCTGAATCTCCAAACCCTATTGTTAACGACCTGGTTATTTTGCCCGACATAGAAAAACGACTGGAAGCTTTTGTGCGCAGTGGGCACGGTATTATTGTTTTCCCCGGTGGTGCTGGAACTGCCGAAGAAATTCTGTATATCCTCGGTATCCTGCTACATCCAGAAAATAAACATCTGCCTTTCCCACTGATTTTTACCGCGCCGGAAAGCTCCCGCGCCTACTTCGAGCAAATGGATGAGTTTATTGCTCACACATTAGGAGAAGCGGCACAACAGCGTTATGAAATCATTATTGGAGATCCTGAAAAAGTCGCCCAGCACATGACGAAAGGGCTGAAAAAAGTACGCCGCTTCCGGCAAGCCCATGATGATGCCTATTATTTTAACTGGCTGCTGAAAATCAGTCGTGACTTCCAGCA
>JALVFC010000431.1 GCA_027030285.1 Thiotrichaceae bacterium
ATAAAGATATGCGAATCTAATTTTGCATTAAATATATTAGTAAATTATTAAATAATTAGATTTAAATATTAATTATTAAGAATGAAGTTGCATAGCCCTCTTATGCAGTTATACAATCAGGCTGAACTTGTTATATTTAGCGGCTTTTTGTCGCTTATTTCACCTAAAATCTATTTTAATAGCAACTACTCAGCGTAATAAATAGCGGAGGCGATAAAGTTATTGGTTATGAGGTACCCTGTAAGCTCCTAGGAGGCTGTCCGAGAATATAGGTCGTAGCGAGGGAAAGCTGATTTGAGCTAGATTTTTCATCAATTTGAGGCGAATAGTTGTTCTATTTAACGAAAATTGAGGGAGAGTCTAGCCAAATTCAGCTTTTCCGCAGTAGGCTCACTATTCTTGGACAAGCTCCTAGTACCCCTGCTACCGAAACTTTAAATAATCAACAGCTTGCCTTATGCATCATTTCACTGAAGTGGTTGCTATCTATTTTATATAGATAGCAGGAGAATAAGGTAACACCCTTGATCTTTTAGCTTTGAAGGCTGACGTTCGCGCAGGAAGTTCTGAACACAAAACTTTTGTTGTACTGCATTAATTTCTGCATAGTTGCATTTATTACTCTTATTACTCTCAATTACACGGGTAGCAGGAGGGTTTGCAACCCACCCCAACCAAGCAAACAACAAGCTTTTTCCATATCTTCACTGACAGCAACACTATCTCAATAATAACAATATCCTGCTTTAAGTCGCTCGCTAAAAGATCAGTTTAAATCATAACCAGAGGAGGACTGGGTATATGACGACCATGCAGCGAGATGACGAAAAAAAAAGTGATACAAGCTACGACTACAGCAAAGAGCCGATTGAAATTCGAAAAATTGAACCAATGGCAGCATTTCGATGGCTTCGCAGAGGCATCAGGGACATTACTGTCTCCCCCGGTTTAAGCCTGGGGTATGGGCTTGTTTACACAATTGTTGGGCTGGTGCTTATCACCCTAAGCTGGAACAAGCCGATTTATGCTATGGGCATGGTTACTATCTTTTATATGCTGGGTCCCCTTATCGCTGTTGGGCTCTACTGTATGAGTCGCCAGATTGAAGCTGGTGTCAAGCCTGTTTGGGACAGAGAAGGCTGCCGCACACTTTGTTACAACCCGGAAGGGTATATCGGTTTTGCCATTATTATCGGCATGCTGGTTGTTTTCTGGACAATTGTGGCAGCCGTCATCATTGCGCTGAACCTGCAGAGCTTCACAATAGGTCACAGCGTCACAGAAACCCTTTCCCACCTCATTGAAAACAAAAAGATATATCCTGTAATGGGGCTGCTCTTCCTGGTCGGACTCGCCTTTGCCATACTGGCTTTCATGATCAGTGTTGTCTCTATTCCACTCATGACACACCGCAAGGTTGACGTTATCACCGCTATGATTGCCAGTGGGAAATCGGTAATAAAAAACCCCGTACCCATGTTTATGTGGGCAGCTATCATTGTGCTGATGATTGGGTTGGGTTTTTTGTTCTTCTTCGTGGGTCTTGCTGCCACGTTGCCAATTATTGGACATGCCAGCTGGCATGTTTATCGTGACGTTATTGTCGATGACAGAGTACTTACGGCAAAACCAGACTGTGATGTCCCTGTATTTCCTTTCCTGCGTGGAAAAATTTAGCGGGAAACGACAAACAAGACTGAGCTGAGTCGTTATTACCTGACTGGATTCAAGCTGGCGCAATTCTTAATCACTCCACCCTTAACTTATGTTAAGATCGCAACATAAAACCTGTCTTATAGTTAGCTACCTTTGAGCTATCAATGCCAGCAGCATATGCTGTCATAGGCATAGTGATTACTCATTCGGGCATCTATAACTATCCAGAAGCCTGACGGAGAACTAGAAGCGTAGCAAAAATCACAGGATCACCATAATATGGGCTTACTGGCCGAGGCGAACAGTCGTTCTATTGACCGATTCTAATAAGCTAAGATTATGATGATCATGAGGTTTGCAGTAGCTTCTTAGTTCTCGGACAGGCTTCCATAAATATTCAGGAGCTTGCTGTTATGTTTCCAGATGATGTTGTTGACCTGTCGCGGTTACAGTTCGCCACCGTTGCGCTTTATCATTTTCTGTTTGTTCCCTTAACGATTGGCTTGACCTTCCTGCTTGGCATAATGGAAGCGGTCTATGTGATGACTGGCAAGGAAGTCTATAAAGACATGGTTAAGTTCTGGGGCAAGCTGTTTGGCATTAACTTTGCCCTGGGTGTTGCCACCGGGCTGACCATGGAGTTTCAATTTGGCACCAACTGGTCTTACTATTCCCAGTATGTCGGGGATATTTTTGGTGCACCGCTGGCTATTGAAGGACTCATGGCATTTTTCCTCGAATCCACTTTTGTGGGTATATTCTTCTTTGGCTGGGAACGCCTGAGCAAGGTACAACACTTGGTCGTCACCTGGCTGATGGCAATTGGTACGAACCTGTCTGCCTTATGGATTCTGATCGCTAACGGCTGGATGCAAAACCCCGTGGGAGCTGAATTTAATATCGACACCATGCGTATGGAAATGGTGGATTTTGCAGCAGTTCTGCTCAACCCTGTTGCCCAGGTTAAATTCATCCATACGGTTGCTGGCGGCTATGTGGCAGGTTCCATGTTTGTCCTGAGCATAAGTGCCTGGTACTTGTTAAAGGGGCGCGATGTAGCCTTTGCGAAACGCTCTTTTGCCGTTGCGACTGGTTTTGGGCTCGCTTCCATTTTATCCGTTATTTTGCTGGGAGATGAAAGTGGGTACACTGCTGGTGAGGTGCAAAAATACAAACTGGCTGCCGTTGAAGCAGAGTGGGAAACAGAAGAAGCCCCCGCTGCCTTCACCTTGTTTGGTTTTCCTGACCAGGAGGCAGAGGAAACCCACTCAGCAATCAAAATCCCTTATGTCATGGGAATTATAGCCACCCGCTCTCTAAGCGAGGAAGTGACAGGTCTCAAGGATCTTATCGAAAGAAACGAGAAACGCATTCGTAACGGTATGCTTGCCTATGGTCTGTTTGACAAGCTACGCAAAGGACAAGGCAGTGAAGTAGACAGAGAGAGTTTCGAACGTCTACAAGATGATCTTGGCTATGGCTTCCTGTTAAAGCCCTATGCGCCGAATGTTGTCGATGCGACTGATGAGCAGATTAAACTGGCAGCCAAAAACAGTATTCCGAAAGTTGCGCCACTGTTCTATGCCTTCCGCATTATGGTTGCATCAGGTTTTGCTATTTTATTGATTTTCGCCTTTTCGTTTTACAGCATGAGCCGACGCAAAGCCTGTAACAACCGAATTTTCCTATGGTTGTGCGTACTTGCCCTACCATTGCCCTGGCTAGCAATTGAATCTGGCTGGTTTGTGGCTGAGTTTGGTCGTCAGCCCTGGGCAATTGGTGAAATCCTACCCACGTCTATGGCAGTGTCCAGCCTCACTTACAACGATGTCATGGCAAGCCTGATCGGGTTTGTTATTTTCTACAGTATCCTGCTGGTGATTGAGCTTTATTTAATGATCAAGTTTGTACGTCTTGGTCCAAGCAGTCTGCATACTGGAAAATATCATTTTGAAAACAAAGGCGGGGGGCACGCTGAGCCTGTTCTAGCCGCCCGTCATAACGACTTGCTTTAGGAGAGTGCCCCATGGAATTTTTTACTTACGAAAATCTGCGCCTCATCTGGTGGCTACTGATTGGCATCCTCTGGATAGGTTTTGCTATCACTGAAGGTTTTGATATGGGTATAGCCATGCTGCTGCCCTTTGTTGGCAAAACGGATGAGGAACGCCGTGTAGCAATCAATGCCGTTGCACCACACTGGGATGGTAACCAGGTATGGCTGATTCTGGCGGCTGGCGCTCTGTTTGCTGCCTGGCCAATCGTCTATGCCACAACGTTTTCTGGTATGTACCTGGCATTGATGATTCTATTATTCTCACTCTTTTTGCGCCCCACTGGCTTTGATTACCGCTCCAAAATTGACAACCCCAAATGGCGCAACGCATGGGACTGGGCGTTATTTATCCCGGGTGTGATTCCCCCTCTTATTTTTGGTATTGCCATGGGCAATCTGTTTTTGGGGCTGCCATTTGAGTTTGACCAGTTCCTGCGTTCCAGCTATCACGGCAATTTCTTTTCACTGCTGCATCCCTTTGCACTACTTTCTGGCTTGCTTGCCATTAGCATGTTCCTGATGCAGGGAGCGAGTTATCTGATGCTGCGCTCCGACGGGGCAGTACACAAACGGGCACAACACTATCTACAATTCTCTGCATTAGCAGTCATTGTGCTGTTTTCCGTGGCTGGTATCTGGTTATGGCTGGGTATTGATGGGTATGTTGTCACTGGAGGACTGGCAGCAGATGGACCGAGCAACCCAACCCTGAAAACGGTGGCTACACAAAGCAATGCATGGTTAAAAAACTATACAACTTACCCCCTGACAATGATTGCACCAGCGCTGGGATTGTTAGGTGCTTTTGGTGCGCTGTTGATGGGTAAAGCAGGAAAATCCAGCCTGGCATTTCTGAACTCCTGCCTTAGCCTGGTGGGAATCATCCTCACCGCAGGTTTCTCCCTGTTCCCCTTCATTATGCCTTCAAGTGCGAACCCGAATCATAGCCTGACTATCTTTGATGCGACTTCCAGCGAACTTACCATGCATATTATGTTCTGGGCAGCCATCATCTTTGTACCTATTATCATCAGCTATACGCTCTGGGGGTATAGCAAATTGTGGCGTACATATTCGGTTGAATATATCCGCGAAAACGATCATTCACTTTATTAGGAGCTTTTTAAGATGTGGTATTTCTCATGGCTATTAGGTGTCTTGCTAGCCTCCTCACTGGGGATAATCAATGTGATGTGGCTTGAGTTAAACGGTCTTGATGACGAGGAAGAGGATGAAACATAAGAGGAGGTTCCCATGCTGGGTGTACACAAGTGCTTTGTTTGGACAGGCTTACTCTGTGCGATGCTTTAAGGCATGTGTATTCTAGCAGTTTTCTGTAGTTAGTTGGTTTTGTGGGTACTTGCCGCCTGCCTCGTAAGCAAGCGTTGGGCATGATAAAAATGGTGGAATATGAGCAATAAGATTATCAAAGGTCTTGTGGATTCCATATTATTAGAGGATTATCCTAACTATCCCGTAGCAGTATAGAACCCCCATCGGGTTAGCGCGGGTTTCTCTCCCGCTCTCCCCACAACAGCCTGCATGAAGTTTTGCAGGCTGTTGCAACTCCAGACAAGGTATCGTCCTCTACACTGGTATCCCAGAAAGATCCATTAATTCATGCCCATGCTGGGCGTGCACAATCAACCCTTGCGAGGAGCCGCTTTTTGTATAGACGCAAAACAGATACCCGCTATAATGTCCAGATGCCTACCCCTGCCACCTTCCTGAAATCACAAAAAACACAGGTACGTCATACCTTAAACCTGGCGATTGCGCTGGGGCTAAGCAACGGTTTTTTGTTGATCTTCCAGGCGTGGTTATTGGCGCAGGTCGTCAATACCACAATCATTGAAAAACTCCCGCTCTCCGCCAGTATGCACTGGCTCTGGCTTATGCCCGGTGTGTTTGTACTCCGCGCGGGGCTGGTCTGGGCATCAGAACACACCGCTTTTAAAGCTGCTGCTGTGATTAAACGCCGCTTGCGCCAGGAGTTACATCAACACCTACAAGCGCTGGGACCTGCCTATCTGGGCAGTGAACGCAGCGGAGAAGTCGTCACCACCCTGGTCGATGGTGTTGAAGCACTGGAAGATTACTACGCCAAATACCTGCCAACCATGTCACTGGTGGTGTTGATCCCACTGAGCATCCTGGTCTTTGTGTTTCCGGTTGACTGGGTATCCGCACTGGTGATGCTTGGCACCGCACCACTCATCCCGTTTTTTATGATCCTGATTGGTAAAGGCACAGAGCGGCTTAACAAAAAGCAATGGCGCAAGCTGGCACGGATGAGTGCACATTTTCTGGATATGATTCAGGGCTTGACGACACTGAAAATCTTTAATGCCAGCCGCCGTGAAGCAGACATTATTAGCAGAGTTTCGGATGCATATCGTCGCAGCACCATGTCGGTGTTAAGAGTCGCTTTCCTTTCCTCGCTGGTACTGGAATTTCTGGCAACGGTGAGCATTGCCATTGTCGCGGTACTGATCGGCTTCCGCCTGTTTTATGGGGAAATGGACTTTCTGTATGGTTTTTTTGTCTTGCTGTTAGCCCCTGAGTTCTATTTACCGCTACGCAATATGGGCACACATTACCACGCCCGCCTGGCAGCCATTGGTGCGGCAGAAAAGATAGTGGAAATATTACACACTCCCGTACCCGTTTCCCCTGCCACGCAAGCTGCCAACGAGATGATTGACACGAACTGGCAAGCCATCCGTTTTCAGCATGTAAGCTATGCCTATGAAGCCGGTCGTCCCGCAATACACCAACTTAGCCTGACCATCCCCCGCAACCGTTGTATTGCACTGGTCGGCGCCAGTGGTTCTGGTAAAACCACGCTATCACGGCTATTGCTGGGTTTTATTCAGCCGCAACAGGGAGAAATCCGGATTGGTGAACAAATTTTGCAAGCCAGTAACATACAAAGCTGGCAGCAACAAATCGCCTGGGTTCCCCAGACCCCTCATTTGTTTCACGGCTCCATTATGGAGAATATTGCTCTGGGCAATCCTGAGGCAAGTCGGGAAGCGGTACGACAGGCCGCCAAACTGGCATCAGCGGATGAATTTATTAACGCACTGGAACAGGGCTATGACACACAACTGGGAGACAAGGGACAGGGTATATCCGGTGGACAGGCACAGCGCCTGGCGCTTGCCAGAGCATTTCTGAAAAATGCACCACTGATCATTCTGGACGAAGCAACCGCCAACCTGGACAGACACAGCGAGCAGCAGATCCAGCAAGCGGTCGAACAACTGGCACAGCACAGCACCTTGCTGGTTATTGCACATCGCCTGCGCACCGTCACTCGTGCTGACCTCATACTGGTCATGCAGGAGGGGCAAATTGTTGAACAGGGTACGCATGACTCGCTCCTGGCAGCACAAGGACACTATGCCGCACTGGTTGAACAGTTTATAGCCGCAGAGGGAGCTTTATGATCACCAGGCTTACCCTGTTATGGCGATTAATCATGCTGTTCAAACCTTATTGGGGCTGGATGGCACTGGGTATTTTTATTTCTCTGCTTACCCTGCTTGCCAATGTCAGCCTGCTTGCCCTGTCTGGCTGGTTTATTGCTGCCATGGCCATTGCCGGACTTGCCCAGGTGGATATGAATTATTTTACCCCCTCGGCAGCCATTCGAGGTCTGGCCATTGTGCGCATCGCCAGCCGTTATGGGGAGCGACTTATTAGCCACGAAGCCACTTTCCGCTTGCTGGCACAACTGCGGCGCTGGTTTTATGAAAAGCTGGAACCCCTGTCGCCTGCCGTATTGCAAAGCTACCAAAGTGGCGACCTGTTAAGCCGCATTCGCGCGGATATTGACACCCTGGAGAATTTCTATCTCAGAATACTATCACCCGTCATGGTCGCAACCCTTGGCGTCCTTGTGTTTGTATTTTTTTTATATCATTACCATCCCCTGCTGGCACTGATTGAAGCAGGCTTGCTCTTTCTGGCTGGTGTGTTGCTACCACTTGTTATCCATCGTCTGAGCAAAAAACCTGGCGAACGCATGGTACATACTTCGGCACAGCTACGCGCCGCAACCATCGACAGCATACAAGGCATGGGAGAGTTATTGATTTATGGTGCAGCCAAAAGACAGGATGAGAAGCTGGCTGCCATGAGTGAAGACCTGTTGCAAGACCAACAACGCATGGCAAGTTATCAGGGGCTGTCTCAAGCGGGACTTGGGCTTGGCAGCAACCTTGCCATGTGGTTTCTGTTGCTGGTAGCGATTCCACTGGTGACACAGCAGATACTCACACCCGCCAGCCTGGCAATGCTCGCCTTGTTCGTACTGGCAAGCTTTGAAGCGATTATGCCCTTGCCACTGGCATTTCAGCTATTACCCGAAACGCTCGCCGCAGCCCGACGTGTGTTCCAGATTG
>JALVFC010000432.1 GCA_027030285.1 Thiotrichaceae bacterium
CACCGCGCGTTGCGCTGGTGTTGATGCTAACGGGGCCTGCTACCAATGTCTCTACACTGGGCGTGATACAAAACGAAATGGGCAAAAGAACCATGTGGCTTTATTTACTGGACGTCAGCTTGACAGTCCTGGTTTCCGGTATGGTTGTGAATGCTATTGTTGACGCTTATAGTATTAATATTACGGCATAATTACAGGAGCATGGGCAGACCTTCGCCCCTCTTTAATGGGCAGCTTTATTGCTACTGGTATTGTTGAGTGGTCGGAAGTGGCTATTTCCCGGAAGCAGACTCTAAGTATTATCCTGGATTTCTGCTATTTTCTTTCTGTAGCAGGGTTCTGGGTACCAGTGTGATGGGCGTTATGAAACGAATTAAACATTGACATCTTGATACAGGGCTTTTATATTCGAATTGTCGGATATATTATCTATCAGGCTCCATCAATTTTACTGGTCAGGTTATTGTCGCTGTCATGTTTCTTCGCAAGCCGTGTTATCAAAGTTATTGCTATCCGAGCGCAGAGGGGAGGGGTCTATGCTACCACTCATAGGGATAGCCAGCGGTATCGTACTGGGAGGGAGTCTGGTTCATGGGTATCAGTCCAGAGCTTTACGTCGCAAACGCTATTCAAGGTATATCCTTGATGGTCACTCACGCCCCCCCTCTAAAGCCCGGCATACCAGCCTTTCACAAAGTGTGTATCAAAGGGCGGTGAAACTAAAAAAGGGTGTGAATGCCACCCGAAAGGTGTTTTCGATTTCAATGGGCGGGGTGCAGGATCGTGATAAGCACATGCGTCAATTAACCCCGCATCATGACAGTAGTCAGCTGGATCGAGAATTAGATAGAAGAATCAAATTATCTCTGGGCTTAATTGCGCTGGCGATAACGGGAGCCATATTTTCTACTCCCCTGTTGATCGTAGCGGGTACGGGAACGCTTATTAATATTATTCCGGTTATTAAAGAACTGCTTAACAATCTGAAAAAAGGGCGTATTACTACTGAGCTTCTGGAGGTTGTCTCGCAGGTCAGCTTCCTGCTTACTGGTTATTATTTGCTTGCCACGCTTGTCAGCTTTATAGCTTTGCTGGATATGAAGCTATTAAGGCGAACGGAAGCTCGTTCGCAACGACAACTGATCGACCAGTTTAGCCAGAAGTCACGCTTGATATGGATCCTTGTTGACGATTCAGAAGTCGAAGTACCGCTGGAGTCGGTTCGCAAGAATGATATTGTCATAGTTAATGCTGGAGAGGCTATTCCTGTTGACGGAACAGTACTTGAGGGAATTGCCACGATTGATCAGCATAGCCTGACGGGTGAATCTCAACCTGTCGAAAAAGAAGCTGGTGAAGTCGTTTTTGCCACCACAGTTGTATTATCCGGCCGTTTGCTGGTGAGGGCTGAGCATACAGGCAGGGATACCAACGCAGCCAGAATTGGAGAAATACTTGAACAGACACAGGACTATAAGGAGAGCTTGCGCTTGCGCGGCAAAAAAATTGCCGATGCGTTTATTGCACCGACACTTCTCGCCAGTGGTTTGACCTTGCCCTTTATGGGTTCCAGCTCGGCTCTGGCGGTTCTCTGGTCTGGATTCGGTTATGACATGAAGCTATATGGACCAATCAGTGTGCTGAACTTTCTGCACCTGATGGCAAAGAATGGCATCCTGATCAAGGATGGTCGCTCGCTGGAAACACTACAGAAAGTTGATACTGTGGTATTTGACAAGACAGGTACGCTAACTGATGAGCAACCGGAACTCGGACATATCTATCCACTGGATGTCTATGATGAAGAGACTTTGCTGACTTATGCCGCTGCTGCAGAATACCGCCAGAAACACCCCATTGCGAAAGCTATTTTAAGTGCAGCCGAGCAACAGGGAATCACCATACCTGGTATTGAAGATGCCGCCTATGAAGTGGGCTTTGGCATACAGGTGACACTTGATGACAAGCTAATTCAGGTTGGCAGTACCCGTTTTATGGAACACAGTGGCATTCACTTGCCTGCTACTC
>JALVFC010000433.1 GCA_027030285.1 Thiotrichaceae bacterium
ACGGCCATTATCCAATCCTGATGGTTTAGGTTAATTTACCATGGCATTGTTTATATTTTTTACCCGAACCACAGGGGCAAGGCTCATTACGCCCGACCTTTTTTTCTACCCGCTTAAAGGGCTGCATTGCCTCTGGTGTTAATTCTGCACCGCTTTCTGCTTCTGTTACCAGTGTTTCAGCCTCGGCATGCTTAAATTCAAGATCTGACTGTTGTTCATGTTCCAGTTTATGCTGTTCTTCAATGGCTTCAACTTCTTCTGGCATGGTAATTTCCAGGCGCGTGAAGAAAGTCACCACATCATGTTTGATTTTATCCAGTAAATCTTCAAACATTTCAAACGCTTCACGCTTGTATTCCTGTTTGGGGTCTTTTTGGGCATAACCCCGTAGACCCACACTCTGACGCAGATAATCCATGGATGCCAAATGCTCTTTCCAGTGACTGTCTAAGACATGCAACATAACATCACGCTCTAAGCCACGCATTCTTTCCTCACCGATCAAAGCCTCTTTGGCTTTAATAATGAGCATGATTTCATCCTGGATTTTCTCGCGCAGGGTTTCTTCATGAAGCGCATCATCTTCATCCAGCCATTGCTGAATATCCAGTTCGACCCCCATTTCATCACTGAAATACCTGGTCAGGCCTTCAATATCCCATTGCTCATCAATACTACCGGGTGGAATAAAACGGCTGATAGTCGTGTCAACCACATCATGAACGAATGATTCAACCTCATCAGCGACATCGGTAGCTTCCAGTAGCTCAGAGCGTTGCTCATAAATGACTTTACGTTGATCATTGGCGACATTATCGTATTCGAGCAAATTTTTACGGATATCAAAGTTATGCCCTTCAACCTTACGTTGAGCATTCTCAATCGAGCGGGTGACCATTTTGGCTTCGATCGCCTGTCCTTTTTCCATGCCCAACTTTTGCATGATTGCTTTTACCCGATCAGACGCAAAGATACGCATAAGATTATCTTCCAGGGAAAGGAAGAAGCGCGAAGAGCCGGGATCACCCTGTCGAGCAGCACGTCCGCGTAACTGATTATCGATACGGCGGGATTCATGACGTTCAGAACCAATAATGTGTAAACCGCCGGCCTCAATCACCGCATCATGGCGCTTTTGCCAGTCAGCTTTAACCGCTGCAATCTCGGCTTCGCTAGCATCTTCGCCCAATGCTTTTAATTCAGCATCCAGCGAACCACCCAATACAATATCAGTACCACGACCAGCCATATTAGTAGCAATCGTCAAGGCACCAGGACGACCGGCATTCTCAATGATATGTGCTTCACGCTCATGTTGTTTTGCATTCAATACTTCATGCTTAATGTTCTTTTTATTCAGCAGGTTAGAAAGTATTTCAGAAGTTTCAATGGAAGCAGTACCAACCAGTACAGGTTGTCCTTTCGCCTTACAATGTTCTATCTCCTCGACAATAGCGTTATATTTTTCTTCTTCGGTCATATAGACCAAATCATTACCATCAATACGAGCTAGTGGTTTGTTACCGGGAATCACCACCACTTCAAGGCCGTAAATTTCCTGAAGCTCGAATGCCTCGGTGTCAGCAGTACCCGTCATGCCTGAGAGTTTATTATACAAGCGGAAATAATTCTGGAAAGTAATGGAAGCCATGGTCTGATTTTCGGGGTTTATATTCACCCCTTCTTTGGCTTCTACTGCCTGGTGCAAACCTTCAGACCAACGTCTCCCTGGCATGGTACGACCGGTAAATTCATCAACAATTACCACTTCGCCATTATTGACGATGTAATCCACATTTTTCTGGAATAAATTATGCGCACGCAAGGCCGCATTGAAATGGTGCAACACACTGATACTGGCATTGTCATAAAGACCCTGCCCTTCAGGAAGAATACCGGCTTCCTGGAGTAATTTTTCAGCTGTCTCATGACCAGCATTGGTCAGAAATATCTGTTTGCTTTTTTCATCAACGGTAAAATCACCTGGCACTTCTACTTCTTCTTCATCTTCTCCAATCTGTCG
>JALVFC010000434.1 GCA_027030285.1 Thiotrichaceae bacterium
AACTGGAAATAATGGTACCGATACCCTGATTGTCGATACCGCTGTTGCTAAGGTCGATATTTGCCTTGTCCATCCAGTTCAAAAACAGGGTGTAGCCGAAGTCAGTAAAGATCATTAGATAGGCTGCTATACCCATCACCAGGATGACAAATAGTGATTTGAGGTTGCCACCACCGAACCGGATGAGTGTTTTATTGCCACAGCCGGAAGCGAGTGTCATGCCGATACCGAAGATGATCCCTCCCAGCAGGTAGCGTGGCCATGCGAGCACTGGCGCACGATACGGCGGGTTGGCTGTTTCGTTGCTGCTGATTAACGAGATATCAATCAGGGAAAAATAATTCAGCAACATTACGCCAATAATGGCTGTGCCAATCGCAAAAACCCAGGCGCGCATACGCCCGGTATCACCCATATTGACCAGGTCCGATACTGCGCCCATTGTGCAAAAGTTTGTTTTGGTGGCGATAAAGCCCAGCACCACAGCCAGACCGAATCCCCACAGCAGAATTTGTGTATAAAGCTCCATTGGTTTTCCTCAAGTATTCATTGTTCAGCTTTCTGTTAGCGGTTTGCGGACAAGAAAGTTAATCCAGATCAAGATACCTTTTTTGAATAGCAGCTGACAAGTTATAATTTAATCGTCCCAAAACAATCCGAAAACAAGATGTGCCACCCAATATTTCTGTTACTATGAAATCCAGTCTAAAAGTGAGGTGGGTTATGCATGATAAAGAAAAAGGTGTTTCTCTAACGCGTCGAGAATTTCTGCTTGGAGCTGTTGCGGTTACTTCAGGTATTCCGGGTTGTTATAAATCTCTACCAAATAATCCCGGGAATGTTAAACCCAAGGGTGAACAAAAAACGGGCGCATCCGTCAATAATAACCCGCCACCAACTACTAGCCCTCCTGCTAAAACACCACAAGCGGGTAAACCTGCAAAAGTATCAGATCATGTACTGTATTACGAACGTGAAGATGCTGAATACGAGGAATACCGTCATTGTTTTAATAAACGAATCACTCATAGCCCGAAAATTATTGCTGTTTGCCTGAATGACACAGGTGTTCAGGAAGCCGTTAAATATGCAAATTACTATCAATTACCGATAGCTGTTAAAAGTGGAGGTCATAGTTTTGAAGGTTATTGTTTGAACTCTGACGGTATGGTGATTGTTTTATCCAAAATGAATAGCATGAACTATGATGCATCAAGTGGTCGTTTTGTGGCAGGGGCTGGCTGTAAACTGGGCAATATCTACAAGTATCTGAACAAACACGGCAAACTAATTCCAGCGGGCTCCTGTGGTGGTGTTGGGGTGGCTGGTTTAACGCTGGGCGGTGGGTATGGTTTTTTCTCTCGCCAGCATGGTTTGACCTGTGATCATCTGACCAGGGTGAAAATGGTGGATGGCAATGGCAAACTGCATAATTCCGATGATGAACCAGAATTATTATGGGCATGTCGAGGTGGGGGCAATGGCAATTTTGGCATTATTACTGAGCTTACTTTCGATACCGTTGCGGCACCGCAACATTTCACCAGTTACCGCTTCAAGTTTTATAAACTTGATCCAAAAAAAGCCACAGATGCTGCACAACTCTGGTTTGCCCAAATGAAAGCCTTGCCTCTAAGCTGTTATTCTGCGTTTGTATTGAATAATAAAACCCTGACGATATTGATGACTGACACCAATGAACGTGCCAATGCGGCGTTAAAGGGAATTCTGGAAAAGCTGAAAGCGCATGCTCACAAAAGTTATGCAGGGAAAAAACGTCCCCTGTTAAAGGCATTAGCTATTTATCAGGGACGACCTGACCCATTGTATTTCAAGAATGTATCTGCGGGTTATTATAAAGAATTTAAGGATATTGCACCGGTTTTCCAGGATATTGTGGCAACGATGCAAAAACAACGAGGCACCTTATTGCAAATTAACACCCTGGGAGGAGAAATCGGGAATGTAAAAAAACAGGGTACAGCAGCCTATCCACATAGGGAGTTTAATTTCCTGGGC
>JALVFC010000435.1 GCA_027030285.1 Thiotrichaceae bacterium
GCAGGCTGTGCCCGCGCCCCAACCGGAAGCAGTGGAACCAGCAGCCCCCCGAGCTGAGGAAGCAGCCCAGCAGCCAGCGGCACCAGCAAGCCCTGCTGAAGCGCCCCCGAGTCCACCGGTCCAGGAAGAACAAGAACCCATCGACGAAGAGATGCTGGAGATCTTCCTAGAGGAAGCGCGGGAAGTCCAGCCGGTGGTTACCGAACAATTCGCCCTCTGGCAGCAGAACAACCAGGATCAGGAAGCCCTCGCCACCCTGAGAAGAGCCTTCCACACCCTCAAGGGTAGCGGTCGCATGGTCGGCGCGGTTCAGGTGGGAGAGTTCGCCTGGGCCTATGAAAACCTGCTCAATCGGGTCATCGATCAAACCCTCTCCATCTCTCCGGAATTGGTGGAGAGCGTAGGGGCGGCGGTGGACATCCTGCCAACCCTCATCGATGCGGAGGAAGCGCGAAAGACCGTCGATATCACCCCCTATGTGGATCGGGCGGAATGTCTCATCGCTGGCAAACCCCTGCCGGAAAGGGTTTCAGAAGAAGAAGCGGCACCAGCACAAGAGGTGGCGGAACCGGAGGCGCAGGAAGAACCTTCAGAGGCAGCACCTTCTCTGCCGACCGAAGAAGCGGTCGCAACCGATCCAATCCAAGCCGCCAGAGCAGAGGAAATAGAATTTCTCGCAGAGATGGACGAGGATCTGCTCGATATCTTCTGCGGAGAAGCGCACACACACCTCGATACCCTGCGACAGTTCCTGCAAACGGCGAGGGAAGAAGGAACTCTGCCCGATGAGACCATCGTGCGTGCCCTGCACACCCTCGCGGGAAGTGCCCGCATGACCGGGGTGAATTCTGTCGCCGAAGCGAGTCATGAATTCGAAGTGCACATGCGGGATTGTCAGTTTCAGGGTCAGGTAGTACCCGCTGATCTACTCGATCTCTTGGAATCCTATCTGGAAAAGGTTTCGCAACGGATCGATCGCTTGCCGGAAGCCGGGGAGGAACTCGAGCAACTGCTCCGCATTGCGGAAGCGCTTCGGAATCTAGCACCGCAAGAAGAAGCCGAAGCGGCGGAGGTTTCCGAGGAAGTCCAGATTCCGGCACCCTTGGAATCGACAGCACCTCCATCGGTCTCCGAAGAAGCGTCCGAAACAGAAGGGGAAGCGCTTCCAGCGGAAACAGAAACTGAGGTGAGTGAGCTTGCCGACAACATGGCACAGCTTTCCCAGATTCTTGCGGACAGCACCGAGAGTCTAAGCGCAGTTCCCGCGCAATCTGAGCCAACGGAATCGGAAGCAACGCCCGACGAGTTGCAGACGCTTCCAGAAGATCAGGAGATGCTGGGCTTGTTCTTGGAAGACGCCCATGATCTCCTGGAAAAGCTGGACCAAGGCTTTCAAGAATTCCTGCTGGATCCGACCGCTAAGGAGCCGATGGAGGAACTCAAGCGGTTGCTCCACACCCTCAAGGGTAGCGCTCGTCTCTCTGGACTGAGCGCCATCGGAGACCTGTGCCACGCCTTTGAATCCCTGCTGATCGAGGTGGACAAGGGCAACGCCCAGATCAATGAAATGGCCTTGGATCTGGCCCAGCAGACCTTGGATACCCTGGCGGAGCAGGTGGATTCCGTCGAACAGCAACAGCCGGTTCGGTACGCCAACAGCCTCATCCGCGCCCTCTCCGTCGCCTTGGAAGGACCTACGGAAGCCCCCGTATCGGAAAGCAAACCGCCAGAAGAAGCGGCAGAGAAGGAAATCGCGCCTGACGAATTGCAGGCGCTTCCAGAAGATCAGGAGATGCTGGGCTTGTTCTTGGAAGATGCCCATGATCTCCTGGAAAAGTTGGATCAGGGATTCCGGAAATTTCTGCTGGATCCGACCGCTAAGGAGCCGATGGAGGAACTCAAGCGGTTGCTCCACACCCTCAAGGGCAGCGCTCGTCTCTCTGGACTGAGCGCCATCGGAGACCTGTGCCACGCCTTTGAATCCCTGCTGATCGAGGTGGACAAAGGCAACGCCC
>JALVFC010000436.1 GCA_027030285.1 Thiotrichaceae bacterium
TATGAAAACGAGCATTCCGACAATATCGTCGAACAAGTCGTGCGTCCCACCGGGCTGGTCGATCCGGAAATTGAAATTCGCCCGGTAGCCAGCCAGGTTGATGATGTCATGTCGGAAATTACCAGCCGTGCTGCCCGTAATGAGCGGGTCCTCGTCACGACACTCACCAAGCGTATGGCAGAAGATCTTACTGACTACCTGCTGGAACACGGTGTGCGCGTACGCTATTTGCACTCTGACATCGACACCGTAGAACGTGTTGAAATCATCCGCGACCTGCGGCTGGGAGAATTTGACGCCCTCATTGGCATCAACCTGCTACGCGAAGGGCTCGACATGCCCGAAGTCAGCCTGGTCGCTATTCTCGATGCCGACAAGGAAGGCTTCCTGCGCTCCGAACGCTCTCTCATCCAGACCATCGGACGTGCCGCCCGCAATGCCAGCGGCAAAGCCATCCTCTACGCCGACACCATCACCCGCTCCATGCAAGCAGCCATTGATGAAACCAATCGCCGCCGCGACAAGCAAATCCACTTTAACGAAAAACACGGCATTACCCCGCAAACCATCAACAAGAAAATTGCCGACATCATGGAAGGCGCCTATGGCAGGGCAAGCCCGGGGAAGAAGCGCAAAAAAGCCACCAGTATTGCCGAAAAACCAGCGGACTACCAAAGCCTTACCCCAGCACAGGCAGTCAAGCTCATTGAAAAACTGGAAAAACAGATGTACCAGCACGCCAAAGACCTGGAGTTTGAAGAAGCCGCAGCCGTCAGGGATCAAATTGCTGAAATAAGGGAACAAGGATTCTGAGGCTTAAAACTAAAAAGGCAGGGGCTCTGCTTCTGAGATGAAAAAACAAATTCCCCGCAATCCGGTTATACCACTAGTACAGCATTCAGTAAGGATTTAGACCGCCAGATTGTTAGTCGTAATTGTAGTCATCGCATAGACTCTCCCCATCACATACTCATGGCGAAACTCGTCTTGCTCCTCTCCTTGCAGGTATTCCTCAACCGATAATTTTATTTTGCTTAATGCAGACATGGCTACCCTGTATCACATACTATAGAGCGAACCTTAGCGTACGGGACATTGGAGCATGGGGCGAGACAGGAACTGGGGAACAGGCGAGTCCAAAGGCTCGGTTCCAAATACCCGAGCCGCTAATCTTGCAGACAAAACATCAAATATCATCTATAGATGGGTATTATATAAGGGAAAAATCCTTGCCATGACGATGAATGGTAGTATTATGAGGATAACCGGATGTTACTTGTGCTGAAGTAACGGTCGCAGCCCAGACAACGAAAATGATATTTGTTCTGGGCTACCTCTCCCGGTTGAGGTTAAACACATCTAAAATGAGGCTAGCGCTATGAGTGATCCCCAATTATCCCTGCATGCCAAAGTACATAAGGTTAGTGACCGGCAAAGCTTGCTTCAGGCTATTTCTGACGCAGATGTCGGTGATACTATTGTCCTCACAGAAGAAGGTAAATATGGTGATATCAGGGTAATCAACAAATCTGGCATACGCATTAAATCGCAGAGCAAACAGCTAACCATTCAGGCAACTTTTAGTATTGACGGCAACTCCAGCCAGGTGATTATTGAGAACCTGAATCTATGGAATGATAATCAGAACAAGCGCCAGATCATCATTGTCGGACTGCAGTGCAAGAAGATTATTATTCGTCACTGTATTATTTCATCGTTTCCGGTTTCCATGAACACTGCACAGCAAAAACTGGCGGGAGAACCCAGGAACTGGATCAATGGAATCAGTGTGTTGGGCAATAAATGTGATGTTAATAATAACGTTTTGGTGAATGTCAAACGTGGCATTCTGGCAAATGGTGCAGATACAATTATTCAACAAAACGTCATTCAGTTTTTTACAGATGATGCAATCCGTGTACAGCACCATTTCATTAAAGTTTTGCATAACCATGTCTCTGACGCTGTACTCAGTCATGCAGGAGAGGGAACCGCTCATGATGCCATTCG
>JALVFC010000437.1 GCA_027030285.1 Thiotrichaceae bacterium
CTGCAACACCGCCAGACACCCTGCTCACCAACACCGTAACAGCCAGCTATGCACTCCAGGGAACACCCCATAGTCGCTCGGCGAGTGTTGATGTCAGAACCGTTAAACGAACCCCCTCTCTGGTACACTTCTATCACATCGTTGAAACCGGAACACCAGTGCCCTTGCCCGCAGCGGCTTTTTCCAATACACAGGAGATCACTCAGAATACCCAACTACAGAACATTGATCATGTGACCCTGCTTGATGGCTCAACGATAGCCTTACCGACACAGAAGCCTATTGAGCCAGCTAATGAATTTCGTGTTAATGAGCCTCTGGTTGTCGAGGTAAGAGACATTGACCAGAACAGGGATGCAACGGTTCGTGAAACCATATTGGTCACCCTGACAGTTCCGGAAACAGGTGATACTGAAGTCCTCCGACTCACCGAAACTGCACCAGATTCTGGTGTTTTTCGGGGAGTGGTTGACACTGCAGAAGCCGCTTCGACACAACATAATGGTGTAATTTCTGTCATTTCCAACAGCAGAATAACACTCAGTTACAAAGATGGTTATGACAGTACCGACACCAGTGCCACAGCATCACTGGTCGAACCTTCAGGACATATCAGCCTGAGCAAAAAGGTCGATCATGAAGTTGCATCAATTGGTGATGTGCTGACTTATACGCTCAACATTCAAACACAAAATTTTGCCAGTGGACTGAATAACCTGACCATCCACGACACCCTGCCCCCAGGCTTTCGCTATCTGCCCGGCACAGCAAAACTAAACCAAGCACCATTGCCAGCAAACAAAGTCAGCCATCAGGGTCGCCAGCTGACGCTACAACTAGGCACCATGCCAGCACTGCAAAACTGGGAAATCCGCTACCAGGTCAGAATCAGTGCAGGCACACCACGAGACAGCGCCACGAATACCGCACAGGCAACAGCGATTAGCGGAAGTGATAATACACCGCAAAGTTCACTCACCGCCAAAGCAACCGTTAAAATCAAAGATGAACTTATGCGCCAGAAAACCATCCTCGTCGGTCGTATTATTGAAGGCTGTGAAAAAGACGGCCCAGTCATTGCCAATGCTCGTATTTATCTGGAAACCGGACAATATACGAACAGTGACAAAAATGGGTTCTGGCATATGGATGGTATATCCGCTGGAACACACCTGCTAAAACTGGATACAGACAGTCTTCCTGCTGGCAAGGAACCCCTGCTCTGCCGCAACAACACACAGTTTGCAGGCAAAGCAGACTCACGGTTTGTCGAGGTGAAAGCTGGTTCAATCTGGCGAGCTGATTTTCACGTAAAATCAATGAATAAAACTACCCAGAGCAACAAAAAAACAGAAAAAGAAACCTCAACAAAAAAAGGCACATCGTCACAGCAGGCAACGCCTGAAAACGACTTTAACCCACTAAAGGAATACGGTGATGACTATGTAAAAACAGCAAAGCCAGGTTTTGAGATACTCTGGCCGCCTGAAAACTATGTGCCATCTGTAGTCTCTATCAGTATTGCCGTCAAACATGATATGCAACATCGCGTTACCGCACTACTCAATGGCGAAGAAATCACCGCACTCAACAGTGCAGGAAGTTCCAAAAACACACAAACCGGTGTGCGTATCAGCCGCTGGCGGGGTGTCGATATCAATATCAAATCACGTGAAAATCACCTGAAAATCATTGTGAAAGACAAGAATGGCAAGATCGTTCATGAAGCCACCCGACTAATCCATTTCTCAAGCGAGCCTGCTGATGCCGAGTACCTGCCGGATCAATCCACGCTGGTTGCTGACGGCAGAACCTCACCGGATATTGCAGTACGCATCAGGGACAAGGAAGGCTATCCCATGCGTGCTAATACGTTTGCCTACTTCAGTATCGTGGATGGTAATGCAACGGTAGACGACCGTGACACGAACAAAAATGAGCTCATTACCAGCAGCCTGGAAGGTCGCCACAAAGCAGCGATTGATAACAACGGTATTGCTCATATCCGCCTCAAACCCACCACACAAAGTGGTGAAATACGTTTAAAAATCCATCTGGCAGATGACAAGTACAAGGAAATCCGTAGCTGGCTCCAGCCCCATCTACGCAAAGAGTGGATTCTGGTCGGCCTGGCCGAAGGTACTGTCGGCTATAACACCCTGAAAGGTAATATGCAGACCTTGAGCGACCTGGATAAGAAGGACAGGTTTTACAGCCGGGGCCGTGTCGCTTTCTTCGCTAAAGGCAAGATTAAAGGCAAATACCTGCTAACCATTGCCTATGATTCAGCCAAAAAACGTGGACAGGTGGGGGAACACCTGAACGGCAACATTGATCCCGATGCCTACTACACCATTTACGGTGATAATTCACGCAACCAGTATGAAGCCACGAGTTCCGGCAAGCTTTTTGTAAAACTGGAACGCAACCAGTTCTTTGCGCTATTCGGTGATTATCGCACCAATATGACAGTCACCCATTTATCTCGTTATGAGCGTACTCTGTATGGCATTCATACCGAATACAGGGGGAG
>JALVFC010000438.1 GCA_027030285.1 Thiotrichaceae bacterium
AGGGGGAGAAATTTACGTTATAACGCTTCCCTCAGCCATACCAGCAACAAGCATCAACGCGAGGAAATACCCGGTGATGGTACGTCAGGTGAATACAAGCTGCGTTTTCCCGTGATACCCAATAGCGAGGTTGTTACACTGGAAACCAGAGATCGCTTTCATCCTGAAGTCATCCTGTCACAACGCTTACTGGCTATACACGCCGATTACGAAATTGATTACGACAGCCATAGCCTGTTTTTCAAGTTTCCTGTGCCGAGCCGTGATGCGCATTTGAATCCCAACTTTATTGTCGTGGATTACGAAAGTGAAAGTTCAGCGAAAAAATCCGTTGCAGTGAGTGGCAGAATCGCCTGGCTCACTGATGATGGCAAAACCGAAATTGGTATGAGCCTTATCCATGAAAAGGATGATCAGGGAATCAATGGAGATCTCATAGGTACCGATATCACTTACAAACTGGATGAAGAAACCGAGATAAAAGCAGAATTCGCACATAGTCAATCCCAAGACTCGGGTAATGCCTGGTTACTGGAAGCACGCAAGCATAGCGAAACGCTAACAGGTCGTGCCTATATTCGCCAGCAAGATAGTCAATTTGGACTGGAGCAACAAAACCTGAATGAACGTGGCACTCGCAAATATGGTGCCGATGGTCGCTATCAGCTAAAAAATCAAACCTATATTCAAGGTGATATTTACCGCCAGGAAAACCTGGATAATAACAACCAGCGTGATCAGGCCAGTCTGGAATTTGGCAGAGAAACGGAAACCAGTCATTATGCAATAGGTATTCGTCATGCCAAAGAATTGACAAATTCACAGACACGCCAGGGCACACTGCTAACGCTGGGAGGGTCTGTAACCCCCGACAATGGCAGAGTCACTCTACGCACACATATAGAAAAAAATATCGGCAATAAAAACGGTGCGAACGAAGCCTACCCAGACCGCCTGATTATTGGAGCAGATGTTGGCCTGACAGATGATGTCGCCCTGTTCCTGGAACGCGAAATTACCCGCAGTGATGAGGTGAATACATCCATAGACCGCATCGGTTTAAGCTCGAAATTATGGGAAGGCGCATCCGTAAAAAGCAGCATAAACCGCGAGCATCAATATGCTGGTGACCGTACCTTTGCCACGCTGGGACTGGCTCAGCACCTCAATCTTACTGAGCAATTATCAGCAGACTTGAGCGTAGACCACGCTAAAACACTCAAGAACACACAGCAGGAACCCATTGACAGTGACCAGAGTGCCATCAATGGCAGTATTCGTGATGATTTCACCGCTTTTGCGATTGGACTTGGCTGGCGCGATGATATCTGGAGCTGGACAACACGGCTGGAAAACCGTAATGGTGACCTGGAAGATAAACAAAATTTGCGTTTTGGCTTTATCCGTCACCTTAGCAAGGACAAGGATTTCTCGGCACGTATTGATGTCACCCGTTCACAGCTAAACACAGGTGATGAAAACAACCTCGCCACAATTAGTCTGGGTAGCGCCTGGCATCCACAGAAATATGACTACACCATTTTGCAGCGCCTGGATTACAAACAGGAGCAAGTACGCAGTGACGGCGACAACAAACGCTCACGCAAACTCATCCACAACCTTCATATCAATAAAAAAGCTGGTAAAAAGACCCAGATCAGCCTGCATCATGGCTTAAAACATACACTTGAAGACGAGTTCAATGAGGCATATAACGCAACCGTTGATACAGCACAACTGCAAGTCAGGCGCAACGTCAGCGAAAAAGTGGATGTCGGCATTCATGCTGGCTATCTGCATGACTGGGAAAATGATAACTGGCAATATAACTACGGTGGTTCCGTCGGCTTAACGCCTGCCGAAAACATGTGGCTAAGTGTTGGCTATAACCTGGAAGGCTTTAGTGACAAGGACTTTGAGCAAAGCGAATACACCGCCCAGGGTCCTTACTTGCAGTTGCGTTACCGTGCAGACAAAGACCAGCTATCCAAAATTACTGACAATCAACAGAAAAAGGCATATAAAGATAAATTAAGTGATTGAAAAAACAACAATACAGAATAAAAATGAAACCACTCAACTCAAGCCTGATCATCCTGCTTACATTCCTACTCTATCCGCTTACAGTACGGGCTATTGAATACGAAACCGTAGTACCACCAACAAGCTTTGTCACATCAGGTATCAACAATGCAGGGCCAAGTGGTGATGACAGTAGTTCGCTCGTTAATATCGGCTTTAACTTCCCCTTCAATGGAACAAGCTACAGCCAGGTTTATATCAACTCAAACGGCTCCTTGTCGTTTGATACTGGCGACACTGATTACTCGGCTGATCCACTCGCGACCAATTCCCCGTTACAATGGATATTACCTTTCTGGCATGACCTCAATCCATCAGCCCCAGGCAGTGGTTCCATAAAATACGGCACGACAGGTACTGCACCAAATCGCCAGTTCATCGCCTGGTGGGATAGAGTCTACCCCTACGCATGGGATTATTCTTATGGACAATCTATTTGTTCATTTCAGGTAGTATTGCACGAAGATGGTCGAATTCGCTTTCGATATGACCCCGCCAATGTAAATTGTAGCGGACCAAGCTCACGGAACAATCTAACAGTAGGCGTTCAGGAAAACACCAGCACTTATAAACAACATGTTTATAATCAAAGCATTGACCTAAACAAGGATATTGTCTATGCGCCTTTCAAGCCCTCATTAACGGTAACCAAAACTTCCACAGTTATTTCTGACCCGGAAAATGGAACCACCAACCCCAAGCGAATACCCGGTGCTGTATTGAAATACTCAATTAGCGTAGCAAATGCCAATGGCAGTCATGCAGCCAATGTCAATGTTGCTGACACTCTCGCTACAGGAGTCACCTGGAATGGAAACATGACCATTACCTCACCTTTTATCAATAACGGTGCAATAAAGTCACTGACAGATGCTGTAGATAGTGATGAAGGCAGTTTTAATGGAACTGCCATCGCTGTGAACTGTACCTTTGTGACGAATGACGGACCATGTATTGTCGAGTTTCAGGTGACTATTGATTAGCTGTCCAAGTCTGTATGACGCTCTAAATTAATTTCAATGACCGGGACATTCAACTTATCCCCAGCCATTCGCACAGCTGTTGTCTTTCCAACCTGTCTGGCTCCTCTAATGACAAGCGGCTTTCGTTTTTTTTGCTGATACTAGCTAACAATATAGTCTGCTTGACGGTTAAACATACACCTTCTCACAATTCACCGTATTAAAGTGTAACATTTAAACGGTTCTTGTGAATTAAAATTATAGATATTTTTGTATTTTGATGTGTAACTGTCAAGTCTCGATAGATTGTAAACTTTCTTTTTGAATAACTCTGGTCGTTTTTTCTGCCAGCCCTTGAGTGGCTAAAATGCTGTGGTGGCTAAAATGTTTTCATCTTTGCCACAGCACGAACTCAACCATGCTTACCGGCATCCGCCAGTATGACAGATTCAGTTGTAGAAATATCTGCGAGTTACCCATTTCCGTTATTGCAGCCTGCGTCGCTCCCAATGTACTTTACAACTCCAGCAATAAACTGGCCGGATCTTCCAGCAAATCCTTGATCTTGACTAAAAAGCTCACCGCTGTTTTGCCATCAATAATGCGGTGATCATATGAAAGTGCCAGGTACATCATGGGACGTATCACAATTTCGTCATTTCTGACCACTGCACGTTTTTCTATTTTATGCATGCCCAGTATTGCACTTTGCGGCGGGTTTAGTATTGGTGTGGACAGCATGGAGCCAAACACGCCGCCATTACTGATTGAAAAGGTTCCTCCCATTAGCTCATCCATTTCCAGCTTGCCTTCACGTGCGCGGCTGGCGTAATCTGCAATGGCTTTTTCTATATCTGCATGCCCCAGTTGATCCGTATCACGAATAATCGGCACGACCAGTCCCCGGTCTGTTGATACGGCAACACCTATATCGTAATAACCATGATAGATAATGTCTGTGCCATCAATTCTGGCATTCACTTCCGGGAATCGCTTGAGGGCTTCGGTAGCGGCTTTGACAAAGAAGGACATAAACCCCAGCTTGATGCCGTGTGCATGCTGAAAGCGTTCCTGATAGGTTTTTCTCAGGCGCACCAGATCACTGAGATCAACTTCATTGAAGGTCGTCAGTATAGCTGCCGTATGCTGGGCATCTACCAGCCGTTCTGCGACACGTTGCCGCAGGCGTGACATGGGCACACGCCGTTCTGGTCGTTCTGTGGAAATGAGATCAGCGACAGATTTTGTTTGTCCTGTGTACTTTATGCTTTCGCTTTGTGATGCTTCCTGCTGGTGTTCCCTGCGTGCCACAACCTCTTCAACATCTTGCTTGAGAATCCTTCCTTTTTCGCCACTTGCGTGGACTTCTTCAGGTTTAACATCATTTTCATGCATGGCTTTACGCACTGCGGGACTGGCTACAGGTTGGGCGTGCTTGTCAACCTCGGCCTGTTCTGAACTGTCGGACTCAATAGCGGGTTCAGGTTCTTGCTGGACTGTAGAGTCCTGTGTTTCCTGCGTGGATTGAGTCGCTGGCGTTAACACGGCAATGACATCATTTTCCTGCACCGTTGCCCCTTGCTCTACCCTGATTTCACTGAGGATACCGTCCTCTGGTGCTGGCACTTCCAGCACGACTTTATCCGTCTCCAGCTCCAGCAAGGGCTCTTCGGCACGTACTGGATCACCTGCTTTTTTTAGCCACGCTGCAATCGTTGCATCACTAACCGATTCAGGAAGCTGGGGGACACGGATTTCAAGACTCATTAGGTTCTCCTTCTGGTTGCATTAAAGCTTCATTCACCAATGCGGCCTGCTCGCGCTGGTGCATTTTGAACGAGCCAACGGCTGCTGCTGCGGAACTAGGCCTGCTGACACAAAGGACGGTATGCGAATCTTCCCATGCTCGGAAACGATGTTTAATACTATCCCAGGCTCCCTGATTGAGCGGTTCCTCCTGGCACCAGATCAGTTCCTGCATATGCGTGTACTGATGCAATATTTCAGCCATCTGTATTTTTGGAAATGGATAAAGCTGCTCAATGCGCACGATAGCAATATGATGTAATTGCTCCGCCTGCCACTTTTCCAGCAGGTCATAATAAACCTTTCCGGAACAGAGCACGACCCGCGTTACCTGCTCCTTGTCTGCCACCAATGCATCATCAATCACCAGCTGATATTCCCCCTCGCATATTTCATCCAGCGTACTGGTAACAGCGGGGTGCCGCAGCAGGCTTTTGGGGGTAAAGGTAATTAATGGTTTGCGGTAATTACGGATCATCTGCCTGCGTAACAAATGATAGATTTGTGCGGGGGTAGATGGAATGCAGATTTGCATATTATGCTGCGCACATAACTGTAAATAGCGCTCCAGACGCGCAGAAGAATGCTCTGCCCCCATGCCTTCATAACCGTGTGGTAAAAACAGGGTCAAACCCGATAGCCGCCCCCATTTTTGCTCGCC
>JALVFC010000439.1 GCA_027030285.1 Thiotrichaceae bacterium
ACATGCTCGTGTCATGGTGGTTTTTGATGTGGTTTATCGCTATTTGCAAGCCAGTGGCTACGCTGTCACCTATGTACGCAATATCACCGATATTGATGACAAAATCATTGAGCGAGCCAATCAGAACGGTGAAAACTTCAAGGCACTGACAGAACGCTTTATTGATGCCATGCATGAGGATGAAAAAGCCCTGGGCATCCTGCCTCCCACTCTGGAACCGCGTGCAACCGATCATATGCCCTCTATTATCAACATGATCAAAACGCTGATCGAAAAGGGCTATGCCTATGCTGCTGATAATGGCGATGTCTACTACAAGGTTGCCTCATTTGCTGATTACGGCAAACTATCAGGACGTAACCTGGAAGACTTGCGCGCCGGTGAACGCATCGCCATTGATGAGTTCAAAAAAGACCCACTGGATTTTGTACTCTGGAAAGCCGCCAAACCTGGCGAACCGGCCTGGGATTCCCCCTGGGGACAAGGTCGTCCCGGCTGGCATATTGAATGCTCTGCCATGTCTACACAACTACTGGGTAATCACTTTGATATTCATGGCGGTGGTCACGACCTGCAATTCCCCCATCACGAAAACGAGATTGCACAAAGTGAAGCCTGCACGGGTGAGCACTTTGCCAATTACTGGTTGCACAACGGCTTTATCCGCATCAATAAAGAGAAAATGTCCAAGTCACTGGGTAATTTTTTCACCATACGAGATGTGATGAAAGAATATAAAGGCGAAGAAATCCGCTACTATATGCTGACCAGCCACTACCGTAGCCCGTTAAACTACAGTACCGATCAGCTCGACAGCGCCCGCTCGGCACTAGACCGCCTGTATACCTCATTGCGAGGACTGGAAACCACTGAACCACTACAAAATACGGAATATGAACAGCGCTTTCACGCTGCCATGAATGATGATTTCAATACCCCCGAAGCGCTCGCTGTACTGTTTGATCTTGCCCGTGAAACCAATCGCTTGCGCAAGGACAAGGATGCCAGCGCCTCAAACACTGGCGCATTGCTGAAGAAGCTTGCTAACCAGCTAGGACTACTAACCGGTAATATCGAAGACTGGTTCAAAGGCAGCAGTGATGATAGCGGCATGACAGATGCAGAAATCGAAGCAATGGTTACGCAACGCACTCAGGCAAAAGCCGATAAAAACTGGAGTAAAGCCGATCAAATCCGGGACAAGCTCAAGGCTGTCGGTATAGAACTGGAAGACAGTCCTGACGGGACTAGCTGGCGTAGGGTGTAAAAACAGACATTGTTAGCAAGCAGGGATGCTATCGCACACAGAGAGTCCTTATACTCGTCAAAGCAGGGAAACAGCCGAAATATAAAAAGCAACCTGTGAGCTTGATAAAACAGGATCACCATAACTTGCATCCTGGTACTTCACCAACCATAATTCTGCATAAGCAACCTGTGGACTGCTGACCCACAGCGGAATCATCACCCCACGCCAGTCTTCTGCGACAGGCACTTTCACCCCGGCAGCAGACTTCAGCAACACGCCATGTCGATCATAATAGCGCAGAGACACCCATAAAATATTCCGGTAACTTGCTTTAAAACCAGCCTTACTGGCATTGCTTCTGAGATGAAAAACAATATTTCTTTTCATGGGTGTCTGCACCCTGAACAAGCCCGTTGTCAACATGCTATGCGACTCCCAGCCATCCACAGAAGGCGGCGATGAACCCACCGCAAGCCGATATGATGGCATTCCCTGATAGCTAACCTGAGGACAATACTCAGCACCTTGCCCAACCGCACGGTTATACTCATTAAAAGCAGGCAGGCGCAGGGTGCCACCAGCCATCGCCACAGGCACGCTAAACATCGGTATCAAAAGAGCAGACAGCAACCCTGAAACAACAAATTTCATAGTACGGTTTCTTGCGATATCATTCAACTTGCGCTTATCATCCACTTTTTCATCACTCTACCTGTTCAGGAACCTATACATGCGACCTGCTCATCTTAGTAC
>JALVFC010000440.1 GCA_027030285.1 Thiotrichaceae bacterium
TAATTGGGCTGATTTTGGTACTATTTGGTGTGAGCTTGTTGCGGGCTAAAAAAGATCATTGATCAGCATAAAAAAAGCCCCGAATGAGAATATCATTCGGGGCTTTTTAGTGTGTACTTGAAAATAAAGGTGTGCTTATTTATGAACACCTAACTTTTCTCTCCAACCAGGGTATAACTGGTCAGCATCACCTGGGAATGACTCGAACGCACGAGCAAATTCCTTATGATCTTTAGCAAACTCAACTGGGTCGGCACCTTCAAGATAGCACTCATAAGCTTGTTTCAATGAGATCGCACCATCTGCAGGGCTATCAATATGGCCGTAAGAACCACCACCAGAAGTGTTAATGACATCACCATGCCCCAGGTTCTCGAAGAAGCCAGGAAGACGTAGTGCATTCATGCCACCCGAGATGATTGGTGTAGTAGGCTTCATGCCATACCATTCTTGATGATAGAAAGGACCATCTGCACTATCACGTTCAATCATATAGGCGATGTTTCGATCGTCATGACCACCTTCCATTTTACCATAACCCATAGTACCTACGTGGATACCAGAAGCACCCATAAGGCGAGACATTTTAGCCAGTACAAATGCTGTATAACCACGAACCGCAGAAGGAGAAGTAATAGCACCATGGCCAGCACGATGATAATGCAAATATTGCTCAGGATAATTACGGCGCGCTGTAGTAACCATACCAGGGCCACCTACGTAACCATCAACCAGGAAAGCAACGCGTGGTGCATCTTCACCAAATGTTTCCAGGATGAAGTCAGCACGTGCATGCATTTCATGGTAATCATCAGCAGTAATGTTGGCTGAGAATAATTTAGGCTCACCTGTTGCATCCTGTGCGCGTTTCATGGCATCAGCAACTAATGGAATAACCTTTTTCATCGGGCAGAAAACCTGGTTACCTTGTGGCTCATCATTTTTGATAAAGTCACCACCAAGCCAGAATTGATAAGCAGCTTCGGCGAAAGGCTCTGGGCGCAGACCTAGTTTTGGCTTGATAATAGTACCAGCGATATAACCACCATTTTTAGGATCACGACCTAGTAATGACCATAGGTCCTGGATAGATTTAGATGGGCCATCATAAAGCTGTAACATTTTACGAGGGACATAAAAGTCTTGCATCTGTGCCTGTTTAACATCACCCATGCCCTGGTTATTACCAATGGCAAGCGTTAAGAATGAAACGAGCATAGAACGACCATCAATAACATTACGGTCAAATAATTCGATTGGATAGGCAATCTTCATAATGCCTTTGGCTTCATCAATTTCATAAACAAGTGCATCAACACCTTTTGTGAAATCATCTGTAGTAGAAACTTCTACGTTAGTACCTGTTGAAGATTCTGCTGCAAAGTGAGCTGCAGTCTCAAGATAACCATACCCATCGGCTGGTGTCATTGTATAGGCAACAAGAATATGCTTACCTTCTTTGATTAGCGTATCTTCATCAAGACTTAAGTCTGAATAGCGACCTGACTGATCCATGTGTAACTCCTATTAATAAAATTCGGTCTGAAAGTTCGTTCAAATTTTCAGTGCGGGCAGTATACAGATCGTTTAGAATAATGAAAACTGATTAAATAAGATGAAAACATAACTATAGCTTATGAATATAACACTCCGTCAATTAGAAATTTTCGAAGCTGTTGCACGTACCCAGAGTTACACTCGGGCAGCAGAGAAACTGTATATGACTCAACCCGCGGTTTCGATGCAGATGAAACAACTGGAGGAAACAGTGGGATTGCCCCTGTTTGAACGTCAGGGAAAAAAAATTACCATCACAGCCATAGGTGAGAAACTGCGTAAGCAGGGCGTAAAAATCATCAATGAAGTGGATATTTTAAAAAACTCATTAAATCAGCTAAAAAAAGATAAACACCAGCAAATTAAAATATCTGCCGCGACCACCGCCAATCATTTTGTGACCCACATGATGGCAGACTTTAGTCGTTTGCATAAAAATATCC
>JALVFC010000441.1 GCA_027030285.1 Thiotrichaceae bacterium
TCGGTCGCTAACAGTGGTGCGGACGCATATGACTTTTCCTCTGTAAAGATATACCCGGATATCAACAGGGATGGTCTCCCTGACAGTACAACGGAGATTACCACTACGGGTAACCTGGCTGCACAGGAAGAGTTTTACTTTGTTGTGGCAGCCGAGTTACCTGCAGCAGGTCCAGCAAACAATGATCAGGGCAAGTTAACAGTCACAGGCACCAGTGATTTTGATAGTACTGTGCTTCAGAGCAATACGGATAGCGTGACTGTTACTGATAAGGCTATTATCAACGTGACCAAGAGTATGAGTGCCAGCACCGGTTACTCACCCAGTAATATCTTTGTCGTAACATTGAAATATGCCAATGATGGCTTGCAGGCAGCAACGGATGTGACCCTGATTGATGCTTTGCCAGGCGGTATGAAGTATATAGCAGGAAGTGCCAGATGGAGTGAGACTGGTACGGCAGTGCTTACAGACAACGACAAAACTGATAATCAGTCTGGTATCACTTATTGTGCCTATCATGCAGATTGTACAGGTTTGCCATCCAGTGGTGACAGTACAAAGCAGGTAACCGCGATTATTGCTTCCGTCGCAGCAGGTAGTTCTGGCACCCTGACCTTTGATGTTCAAATTGACAGTGGTGTGGCTGCCTCAATATTACATAATGTCTCAGAGTATGAATATGATAATGGTGCAGGGGTAGTACCTCGCTTGCCGTCCAATAAAGTACCCTTTGAAGTGCTGGCAAAACCAGCTGTGATTGCCAATGGTTCAGACAATGACATTGATCCTGATAATGCAGATAACCAGGGTGGTACAACGGATGCATTTATTGTTGCCAGCGCCAGCCAGGGAGCAACGGTTGCCTTTGACAATATTATTCGTAACAAAGGTAATGCTACTGATACTTTTGATATTACGCTTGATAGTACAGTCGCAAATCCATTTCCTGCGAATACTGTCTTCAAGTTATTCAAGGAAGATGGGTTTACGCCCCTTTTGGATACTAATAACAACGGTGTTGTAGATACTGGACCAGTAGTAGCAGGTGGCAAGTTCAAGGTGGTTATGAAAGCCATCTTACCTGTGAATGCCACGCCCGGAAACAATGGTGGTGCCGGCTTTAATATCAAAAAAACTGCCACATCCAGCATTGATGACAGCATAAGTGATAGTGTGATTGATAGTTTGCAAAACATCCTGGGTAGCAGTGTTGATATCACCAATAACGCTCCTATAGGTGGGGCTGGCGTTGCCGGAGTGGGTGCTGGCCCTGAAACCAGCCCTGTAACAACGGTAACTGTAGCTCCAGGTTCAAAAGCTGTTTTTAATCTGTTTATCAACAATACCAGCGATGTTGATAGCAGTTATCAACTTCAATACAGTATGCAGACACCCTTTGTAGCAGGTAGTGTTGGCAACAACATCAAAATTGGCTTTTACAGCGATGGTGGTAATGGCGATTGTAGTACGACTGGTGCAGTCATCACTTCTACTGGTGTTATTTCTGCACAGAGTAATAAGCAGGTGTGTGCGGTTGTGTCAGTACCTCAAGGTGCTGTAGCCAATTCTGACTCAAGCGGGAATCCAGTCGTCAACTCGGTTTATTTCAGAGCTATCTCGACCCTTAGTGGTGCTAGTGATATCAAGCATGATGCATTCATTATCAAGGATATTGCAGCGCTGAGTATTACACCTGATCAGAATGGACAGATCCTGCCAGGTAGTTCCACTGTATATAGCCATCATATTACTAATAATGGTAATACATCGCTTGAGTGTATCAATGTAACTACACAGGATACACAGGCAGGCTGGTCATCAATGATCTACAAGGATGAAAATGCCGATGGGTTACTGGATAGCGGAGATACCCTGTTAACTGACCAGATACTGACCCCTGGTGCCAGTTTCCCGGTTCTGGTGAAGCTGTTTGCTCCAGCAACGGTTCCCATGGGAACCAATAACACAACAACCTTAACGGTTAGTGGGCATCGG
>JALVFC010000442.1 GCA_027030285.1 Thiotrichaceae bacterium
CATTGGTTTATTCCTCGATATGACGCTTAGAAATATTGAAAGCGTGCTCTATTTTGAAGATTTCCTGGTCACAGATCCAGGAATGACGGATCTAGAGCTGGGGCAGCTCCTTAGTGATGAGCAGTATCTGGAAGCTATTGAAGAGTATGGTGATGAGTTTGAAGCTAGCATGGGTGCCGAGGCAGTTCTCAAACTGCTACAGACCGTTAATATAGACGATGAAATTGAGTCACTCAAAGAGCAGGCAACACAAACCCGTTCGGAAACCAAGCTGAAGCGCATTGCTAAGCGTATGAAGTTGATGGAAGCATTTCAGACTTCCGGTAATAAGCCAGAGTGGATGATTCTGACCGTTTTACCTATTTTGCCCCCTGATCTGCGCCCGTTAGTGCCATTAGATGGTGGTCGTTTTGCGACCTCTGACCTGAATGATCTGTATCGACGGGTGATCAATCGTAATAATCGTTTACGCAGACTGTTGGAGCTCAATGCACCAGATATTATTGTGCGTAATGAAAAGCGAATGCTGCAAGAATCTGTGGATGCGCTGCTGGATAATGGACGTCGTGGGCGTGCGATTACTGGTTCGAACAAGCGTCCATTAAAGTCATTGGCTGACATGATCAAAGGTAAGCAGGGTCGTTTCAGGCAAAACCTGCTGGGTAAGCGTGTGGACTATTCCGGTCGTTCAGTTATTGTAACGGGTCCTACCCTGCGCTTGCATCAGTGTGGTCTGCCCAAGAAAATGGGGCTTGAGTTATTCAAGCCATTTATTTTCGGCAAGCTGCAACGCCGTGGTCTGGCGGGAACAATAAAAGCTGCGAAGAAGCTGGTTGAGCGTGAAATCCCTGAAGTGTGGGATATTCTCGAGGAAGTAATTCGTGAACATCCAATTATGCTTAACCGTGCGCCTACATTGCACAGATTAGGTATTCAGGCATTTGAGCCCGTGTTGATCGAAGGCAAAGCGATTCAGCTGCACCCATTAGTGTGCGCAGCATTTAACGCTGACTTTGATGGTGACCAGATGGCAGTCCATGTGCCTTTGTCCATTGAGGCACAGATGGAAGCACGGGTTTTGATGTTGGCAACAAACAATGTTTTGTCGCCTGCTAATGGCGAGCCCATTATTGTACCTTCTCAGGATATAGTGCTGGGTTTGTACTATATGACGCGTGAGCGTATTAATGCCAAAGGCGAAGGCATGGTGTTTGCTAGTGCTGATGAGGCTTTGCGTGCCTATGATTCAGGTGTCGCATCGTTGCACGCCAAGGTGCAAGTACGCATTGTTGATATTGTAAAGAATGAAGATGGTGATTTTGAAAAGCGTTTGCGCAGAGTAGAGACAACAGTTGGTCGTGCCATATTGTCGGAAATTTTACCAGAAGGATTACCGTTTGAAATTCTCAATACAACGCTTAATAAAAAGGCGATTGCCAACCTGATTAATCAGGCGTATCGAAATGTCGGTTTGAAAGCAACCGTTATCTTTGCTGATCACCTGATGTATACCGGTTATAAATATGCAACACGTGCTGGTGTTTCATTCTGTTCTAGTGATATGGAAATTCCGGCTAGCAAGAAGGATATTATTGCGTTGGCAGAAGATGATGTATCTGAAATCCAGAATCAGTATGCGTCGGGTTTGGTAACCAACGGTGAGCGTTACAACAAGGTTGTTGATATCTGGTCACGCACCAATGAACAAGTCGCCAAGGCTATGATGGACGGGCTTAGCAAAGAAACTGTCATCGATGCCGACGGTAATGAAGTTGAGCAGGAGTCTTTTAATTCGATTTATATGATGGCGGATTCTGGGGCACGTGGTTCAGCAGCACAGATCAGACAGCTTGCTGGAATGCGTGGTTTGATGGCGAAGCCGGATGGTTCAATTATCGAAACTCCTATTACTTCAAACTTCCGTGAAGGTCTTAATGTATTACAGTACTTTATTTCTACGCATGGTGCTCGTAAAGGCCTGGCAGATACGGCTCTTAAAACAGCTAACTCCGGGTATTTGACTCGTCGCCTGGTGGATGTTGCGCAGGATATGGTTGTTACAGAAGATGACTGTGGCACTGAAGACGGACTTGTCATGAAGCCTATCATTGAAGGTGGCGATGTCGTTCAGGCTCTCGGTGACCGAGTGCTTGGTCGGGTGGTTGCTGTAGACGTAGAAGATGAGGAAGGTAATATCCTGATTCCAGCACAGACACTGATAGATGAGACTTGGGTTGAGACGTTAAATAAAATGCATATTGACGAGATCAAGGTGCGTTCAGCTATTACTTGTGAAGCTGAATACGGTATCTGTGCTTCTTGTTATGGGCGTGATTTAGGGCGTGGGCACAAGGTGAACAGGGGTGAGGCTGTAGGAGTTATTGCTGCACAGTCTATTGGTGAGCCTGGAACTCAGTTGACTATGCGTACATTCCATATTGGTGGTGCGGCAAGTAGTTCAGCTGCTGCAAACAATATTCAGGTGAAAACCTCAGGTTCTATTCGTTTAACCAATGTAAAAACGGTAACGAACAAGAATGGGAACCTGGTGGCTGTTTCGCGCTCAGGTGAACTGAGTGTGAGTGATGAGCATGGGCGAGAGAAAGAGCGCTACAAAATTCCTTATGGTGCTGTTATCACAGTGTCTGACGGGGATGAAATTGAAGCAGGCACAGAAGTTGCAACCTGGGATCCGCATACGCATCCAATTATTACTGAAGTAACGGGTAAAGTTGATTTCGTTGACTTTGTGGATGGTGTTACTATCAATACCAAGGTTGACGAGATAACCGGGCTAAGCTCAATCGAAATTAGTGACCCCAAAAGCCGTGGATCAAAGGGTAAAGATTTGCGCCCGATGATTCGCCTGTTAAATGAAAAGAACGAAAGTGTCTACTTTGACGGCACCGAGATACCAGTACAGTATCCTTTGAATGCAGGTGCATTGATTAACCTGAAAAATGGTGAGCAGGTAAATGTTGGAGATGTGCTGGCGCGTATGCCGCAAGAGTCTACCAGAACGCGTGATATCACAGGTGGTTTGCCACGAGTAGCTGACCTGTTTGAAGCAAGGAAACCTAAAGAGCCAGCGATATTGGCCGAAATGACTGGAACAGTGTCTTTCGGCAAAGAAACGACGGGTAAAGTCCGCTTGATTATCACACCAGAGGAAGGCGATCATTATGAAGCTCTAATCCCTAAATGGAGAACACTCAATGTGTTTGAAGGTGAGAAAGTCGAGAAGGGTGAGTTAATAGCAGATGGTGAGCCGAGTCCTCATGATATCGTGCGTCTGCAGGGGCCCAAAGTGGTTGCTGAATACCTGGTGAAGGAAATACAGGATGTTTATCGCTTGCAAGGTGTAATCATTGCAGACAAGCATATCGAAGTCATCGTGAAGCAGATGATTCGAAAGGTTGAGATTGTTGATGGCGGTGATAGTAAATACCTCAAGGGCGAGCAAATCGACTTCCGTGAGGTTGATGCTGTTAACAAAAAGCTGGAGGCTGAAGGAAAGCTGCCAGCGAAATTTATTCGTTTGCTTTTAGGGATTACAAAATCATCTCTGGTAACTGATTCCTTTATTTCTGCAGCATCATTCCAGGAGACTACTCGAGTTTTGACAGAGGCCTCTGTGAAAGGTGCCAGTGACGAGCTGAGAGGTCTAAAAGAGAATGTCATTGTTGGTAGGCTGATTCCTGCTGGCACTGGCCTGATTCATCATCAGGAGAAACGTCAGGAGCGTGAAAACAAGATGGCAGCTGATCTGGCAGCTCTGGATGCCAAGCGACAGGCTAAAGAGGCGGCAGAAAATGACGGTGATGCTTCATCGGATGATGGCTTATCTGAATAGTGCTTGGTGGGTGTAAGTGCATAGCGGAAGATTTTGCCATCGCCTGCAGTTTCGACATGAGGATTGCGTGAAAAAAAACCTGGTTTTTTCCGCAATCCAGCTTGACACAAATGGGTCTAAGCACTAGAATTCCGCGCCTCTGTATAGGCAGAGTGGCTCGAAGGTGAGCAAACATTGCCAGTTTCAATTGAGATTGGTAGTTGAACAATTATCAAATATCCAGCCAGCAGGCTGGATTTTTTAACTCCACTGTTAGGAGAAATGAATGGCAACGATTAACCAACTGGTACGTAAGCCGCGTAAGACTAAAAAAGCAAAAACGACAGTTCCAGGCTTGGAGGCCTGTCCTCAACGTCGTGGTGTGTGTACTCGTGTTTATACAACAACACCCAAGAAACCAAACTCTGCCATGCGTAAGGTTGCGCGTGTGCGCTTGACTAGCGGCTTTGAAGTTGCCAGTTATATTGGTGGTGAAGGGCATAACCTGCAAGAGCACTCTGTAGTGCTGGTGCGTGGTGGTCGTGTAAAAGACTTGCCTGGTGTGCGCTACCACACGGTGCGTGGAAGCCTGGATACACAGGGTGTGGATGGTAGGCGTCAAGGGCGTTCCAAGTATGGAACCAAGCGTCCAAAGTCATAAGTGATATAAAAGCAGTTAATCGTTAAACGAGAGTAGATTATGCCCAGAAGAAGAGAAGTCCCGAAGCGTGTTATATTGCCAGATCCCAAGTTTGGAAGCGTGATGCTTGCCAAATTTGTAAATACCATTATGAAGGATGGTAAAAAGTCTGTTGCTGAGAAAATTGTTTATAAGGCACTGGACGAGATTTCAAGTAAAAAAGGCGCTGACATGGATATTCTTAATAGCGCACTGGAAAATGTTCGTCCGTCTGTAGAAGTTAAGTCTCGCCGTGTAGGTGGTGCAACGTATCAGGTTCCGGTAGAAGTGCGTGCTTCACGACAGGATGCGCTAGCCATGCGCTGGTTGGTTGAGGCAGCACGTAAACGTGGCGAAAAATCTATGGCGCAGAAGTTGGCAGGAGAGCTAATGGAAGCGGCTGAGAAACGTGGTTCGGCTGTTAAGAAACGTGAAGATGTTCACAAGATGGCTGAGGCGAACAAGGCGTTTGCTCACTTCCGCTGGTAATTTTTGAAATTCCGATTGATATAGAAAAGATAAAGATAGAACAATGGCGCGCGCTACACCTATTAATAGGTATCGGAATGTAGGAATAATGGCGCACATTGATGCGGGGAAAACAACAACAACAGAGCGCATTCTTTACTATACTGGTGTATCACACAAAATTGGAGAGGTACACGATGGTGCTGCAACCATGGACTGGATGGAGCAGGAGCAGGAACGAGGGATCACCATTACCTCGGCTGCAACGACATGCTTCTGGCGTGGGATGGAAAAGCAATACCCTGAGCATCGTATCAATATTATTGATACCCCGGGGCATGTTGATTTCACGATAGAAGTTGAGCGTTCCCTGCGAGTGCTGGATGGAGCGGTTGCAGTTTTTTGCGCAGTAGGAGGCGTTGAGCCACAGTCCGAGACAGTCTGGAGGCAGGCTGATAAATATAAAGTGCCCCGTTTGGCATTTGTTAACAAGATGGATCGCGCAGGCGCGGATTTTTTGCGTGTTGTTGGGCAGATAAAAAATAGGCTTGGCGCGAATGCAGTGCCGCTGCAAATCTCGATTGGTGCAGAGGAGGCCTTTCAAGGTGTTGTTGACCTGATTCGCATGAAGGCGATTTATTGGGAAGATGACAACATGGGCGTCGCGTTCGAAATAACAGATATTCCTGCTGAATATCAGGATGAGGCAGAACAGTGGCGTGAGAATTTGCTGGAAGCCGTGGCAGAAGCAGATGATGCTCTGATGGAGGTTTACCTTGAAAGTGGAAGCCTTGAAGAAGAGCAGATTCACCAAGGGGTGAGGTCTCTTGCGCTAAGAAATGAGATTGTACCTGTGCTATGTGGTACGGCTTTTAAGAATAAAGGTGTGCAATCCCTGCTTGATGCCATGATTGCATATTTGCCTTCTCCGCAAGATGTTCCGGCTATTGAGGGGGTTCTTGAGAATGGTGAGCCAGCTGAAAGGCATCCGGATGATAATGAGCCGTTTGCAGCACTGGCATTTAAAATTGCTACAGATCCTTTTGTCGGGGTTTTGACTTTTTTTAGAGTTTACTCTGGTGTGCTAAGTACTGGTGATACGGTTTATAACGTTATCAAAGGCAAGCAAGAGCGCATAGGTCGATTGTTGCAGATGCACTCCAATTCTCGTGAAGAGATCAAGGAGGTTCGTGCAGGAGACATTGCTGCTGCAGTTGGTTTAAAGGATGTTGTGACTGGTGAGACGCTATGCGACAAGTCTCACCCCATTAAACTTGAGCCAATGGAGTTTCCAGAGCCGGTTATCTCAATTGCTGTAGAACCAAAAACAGCCGGGGATCAGGAGAAGATGTCCCTGGCGCTGGCAAGGCTGGCGAAAGAAGACCCTACATTCCGGGTAAAGACGGATGAGGAGTCAGGTCAGACCATTATATCGGGAATGGGGGAATTGCATCTCGATATCATTGTAGATCGATTGCGGCGTGAGTTTGACGTTGATGCCAATATAGGTGATCCGCAAGTTGCTTATAGAGAAGCTATAAAATCCACTGTTAAGGTGGAAGGTAAGCACATTAAGCAAAGTGGTGGTCGCGGTCAGTATGGTCATGTCTGGTTGAAACTTGAACCACTGGCAGAAGGTTCAGGGATAGAGTTTGAAAATGCGGTTGTCGGTGGAGTGGTTCCCAAGGAATATATCTCAGCCGTTGAAAAGGGTATATATGATCAACTAAATAGTGGTGTATATGCAGGTTTTCCAGTGGTTGACGTGAAAGCAACCCTGTATGACGGTTCCTATCACGATGTTGATTCTAGTGAGATGGCCTTCAAGATTGCCGCGCATGTTGCAATACGAAAAGGTGTATTAGAAGCCAACCCGGTTATTCTTGAACCTGTTATGAAGGTTGAAGTGGTAACACCGGAAGATTATATGGGCGAGGTAATGGGAGACCTGAACCGTCGCCGCGGGATAGTGGAAGGCATGGAAGATTCGCCTTCTGGAAAAGTTGTACGTGCAGAAGTGCCGTTGAGTCAGATGTTTGGATATGCAACAGACGTGCGCTCAGCTACGCAAGGACGTGCAACCTATTCAATGGAGTTTTCAAAGTACGCCGAGGCACCTGCATCTGTAGCAGACGCCATTATGAGTAAAAGATAAAACATCGCGCAAGCGAGTCGTAACAGGAATATAGAAAGGAAAGGTAGAAGACGATGTCCAAAGAAAAATTTGAAAGAACGAAGCCACATGTAAATGTAGGCACCATAGGTCACGTAGACCACGGCAAGACAACCCTCACGGCAGCCATCACCAAAGTAATGGCAGAAAAGATGGGCGGAGAAGCCAAAGACTTTGCCGACATCGACAATGCTCCCGAAGAGCGCGAGCGTGGCATCACCATCGCTACCTCCCACGTAGAATACGAATCAGACAAAAGGCACTACGCGCACGTAGACTGCCCCGGTCACGCCGACTACGTAAAAAACATGATAACCGGAGCTGCCCAAATGGACGGCGCCATCCTGGTCGTATCCGCAGCCGACGGTCCCATGCCACAAACACGTGAACACATCCTGTTATCACGTCAGGTAGGCGTCCCCTACATCGTCGTCTTCCTCAACAAAGCCGACATGGTAGATGACGAAGAACTACTGGAACTGGTAGAAATGGAAGTACGCGAACTACTAGACGAATACGACTTCCCTGGCGACGACACCCCCATCGTCACCGGCTCAGCCCTCAAAGCCCTTGAAGGCGACGCAGAATACGCAGAAAAAATCGTCGAACTGGTTAACGCCCTTGATGAGTACGTGCCAGAGCCAGAGCGCGCCACTGACGGCGACTTCCTGATGCCCGTAGAAGACGTATTCTCCATCTCGGGACGCGGCACCGTAGTAACCGGCAGAATCGAACGCGGCATTATCCATGTAGGCGACGACATCGAAATCGTCGGCATCAAAGAAACCCAGACCACCACCTGCACCGGCGTAGAAATGTTCCGCAAACTGCTCGACGAAGGGCAGGCAGGCGACAATGTCG
>JALVFC010000443.1 GCA_027030285.1 Thiotrichaceae bacterium
AGACACAGGAACCACTTGTGCGTGTTGATTTCCCCATACCTTATATTCATGGGCATAATGACATTCTGTCCCCTGAAATAATGAGAATGCTGGAAGGTCATACAGCAGGTGAGGAAATTGATGTGCCTATTGATTGCAACAAGCTCTATGGTGACAGAGATGAATCACTCGTTTTCACTGATGCGATCGAAAACGTGCCAGAAGAATACAGAGAAGTTGGTACAACGATCACGATGGAAAACGACAAAGGTGAGACTAAAAACTTTATTGTTACACGGGTAGACGAAAACAGCGTAACTGTCGATGGTAACAATCCGCTTTGTGGCAGGAAAGTTATTTTTAAGCTGGAAATATTGACTGTACGAGATGCTACTGATGAAGAAATTGAAAATGGTGGTAAGTCTGAGGATGAGCCTGATATTCCTAATGTAAATGGTACCATGAGACCTGTCTAGCCGAGGTAGGTATCTCGTGTTCTCGATCCTCCTCCTGAAGGGATAGTGAAGGGGGAGTGTAGTCAGAGTCAGCAATAATAGAAAATAATAAAAAGCCGGGATGAATCCCGGCTTTTTATTTGTGTGTGTTGTGCCTTACAAGTGCTAGCTATTCAGGCTCTGATAATAGTCCATCAGGATCTGAGCAACCTCAGGGCGTGAAAATTCTGGTGGTGGCGCTTTGCCTTCACCCAGCATTTCACGAACCTTGGTACCAGACAGCAGCACAAAGTCTTCCTTGGTGTGATCTGGTGCTTCGCGCATCATCACAACCTTGTCCAGCTTTTTAGAGTAGGCAGTGTGGTCGGCTTTGAAGATTTTGATTTCCATCGCACCTTCAGGAATAGTGTCAAAAATTTCCTGTGCACCGAAGTCAGTGTAGTAATCACCAACACCAGCATGGTCACGCCCCACAATCAAATGCGTTGCTCCCATGTTCTGGCGGAATACTGCGTGCAGTACAGCTTCACGTGGGCCAGCGTACAGCATGTCGAAACCATAACCAGTAACGATGGCGCTGTTGGGTGGGAAGTAGAGCTCTACCATTTTACGGATAGCAGCATCACGCACTGGTGCTGGGATGTCGCCAGGTTTCAGTTTGCCCAGTAGCATGTGAATGACCAGACCGTCTGCTCCAAGGCGATCCATTGCCATGTGACACAACTCCTCGTGCGCACGGTGCATGGGGTTACGTGTCTGGAATGCAACGACTTTTTGCCAGCCGTGCTCTTTGATTTCATTGCGGATCTCCACGGCTGTGCGGAACGTGTCTGGAAACTCGCTTTGGAAATAGCTGAAGTTGAGTACCTTGATGGGGCCAGATAGCAGAGTTTTACCTTGAGAATTGAATGCTGCTACGCCAGGGTGTTCTGTATCTGTGGTGCCGTATACCTGTTCAGTCATGGCTGCCATCTCGTCATCACTGAATTCTTCAACGGCTTCCACATCCATAACGGCTAGCACAGGGTTGCCTTCAACGTTTGGGTCTTTCAGCGCAATGCGTGAACCTGCTTTGATGTCACCAGCATCTTCCACCAGGTTGGTGATAGGTGTAGGCCAGAACAGGCCATCAGTGGTATGCATCTTTTCGGCAACGCTAAGTGCGTCTGCCTTGTTCATATAGCCTGTGAAAGGGTTGAAATAGCCACCGCCCAGCATGACAGCATTTGCCGCAGTAGCAGAGCTGACAACGATTGAGGGCAGGTCTTCGGCTTCTTTTTGCAGGGCTTCGTTTTCCACTGAATCATAGACGAACAGCGGGTTAAGTTCATCTGAACCGTGAGGCTTTATCATAGGTTGATTCTCCTTGTGAGAAGATTTAAAAATTGCCAGATCAATTAAAAATCGCGAAGTTGCACTTGTCAGGTGTTATAGGCACTGACGTAGCATCAATAGCTGTAAGTAATAGTTTCTGTATATGAAAGCTGGCAACATACGCTATAGAAAATGCTTCGCGAATTGAGTTGACTTCTTCTGAAAATTGCAGGACTGGCATCAAGTGTT
>JALVFC010000444.1 GCA_027030285.1 Thiotrichaceae bacterium
AATGCCACAACGACTAAGGCTGATGTTCGTAGTCCTGCAACACAGACAGATCAAACGCAACAGCTGGCGGATGGTACGGGTAATTCACCCAGCCAGCCTGATAAAGCGCTGCATACTCACCTCAATGATGATGCACCCTGGCATCAGGTAATCACCCAGCTGAAACTGGGGGGCAGAGCGGCTGAATTGATTAAACACTGCCTGTTAGTCTCACGAGAAAATGGTATTATTTCACTCACACTGGAAAAAGACAGTGAAGGTTTGTTAGCGGCTTCGGTGCAGCAGGAAATTGAAACAGCACTGGTTGACTATTATGGGAGTGCCCTTAAATTAGAGATTAAGGTTAAGGACCAGGCATCAGTCAATCAGCCTGACCAGAAAGAAACGCCGGCGCAAAGAAGTGCCCGGTTAGCAGCAGAAAAGCAGCAGCAAGCAGAACAAAATATCGCGACAGATCCCTTTGTTATTGCGCTTCAGAATCAATTTGGCGCAAAAATAGTACCCGGATCTGTCACCCCGAAAAATGAATCAGGTTAAATAAGGTTAAGGTATCAACATGTTTAAAGGTGGCGGTTTAGGAAATATGATGAAGCAGGCGCAGAAAATGCAGGAAGATATGCAAAAAGCGCAGGCCGAAATTGCAGCAATGGAAGTCAGTGGAGAATCGGGTGGTGGTCTGGTCTCGGTGACGATTAACGGTGCGCATGAATGTAAGCGCGTTAATATCGACCAGAGTTTACTGGAAGATGATGACAAGGAAATGCTGGAAGATCTGGTCGCTGCAGCCTTTAATGACGCTGCCCACAAAATGGCAGAGGCAAGTAAAGAAAAAATGTCTGGTGTAACCTCTGGTATGAGCCTGCCTCCCGGGATGAAACTACCCTTCTAAATGTCTGATTCTTCGTTACTCAATGAACTGGTGAGTGCCCTAAAATGTTTACCCAGTGTTGGTGCGCGCACCGCACAGCGAATGGCATTTCATCTGCTGGAGCATGATCGTGAGAATGGCCTGAAACTGGCCGATGCGATGCGTAATGCGATTGAAAACATTGGACATTGTCGTCAATGCCGTACCTTGACAGAACATCCAGTGTGCCGTATCTGTGCCGATCAGTCACGCAGTGTGGATACCCTCTGTGTGGTTGAAAATCCATCGGATGTGTTAGCAGTGGAACAGGCAACGGCATATCGTGGATATTATTTTGTATTGATGGGCAAATTATCACCACTGGATGGTATTGGGCCTGAAGATCTGGGACTGGATCTACTGGAAGAACGTATGGCAGAAGAAGGTATTAAAGAGCTTATATTGGCGACTAATCCCACGGTAGAAGGCGAGGTTACCGCCCATTATATCAGTGAGTTAGCTGCTCAATATAATGTTAAAACCACGCGTATTGCGCATGGCGTTCCAGTGGGTGGCGAACTGGATTATGTGGATAGTAGTACCCTTTCACATGCGTTTGAAGGTCGCAGAAATTATTAGGTATGGAGGCTTGTAAATAGAATGAGTGACTGTTTATTTTGTAAAATTATCGCGGGTGATATTCCAGCTGAAAAAATATATGAAGATGATCATGTCTTTGCTTTTCGGGATATTAACCCAATGGCTCCTTTACATGCCTTAATTATTCCCAAACAACATATCGCGACTATTAATGATCTGGAAGAAGATCATGCCGGTTTGATGGGTAACTTGTTTCTGGCTGCCAAACAGATTGCAACGGATGAAGGTTATGCCGAAGAAGGTTATCGGACGGTGATGAATTGTGGTGAGGCAGCCGGACAAACCGTCTTTCATGTACACCTGCATTTATTAGCCGGGCGTCCCTTGCAATGGCCACCGGGCTAAAAAGAAAAAAACTGCAACGATAAGATTAAACGTATTCTTCCAGCATCGGTTTAATGGTCGCTAGTTCCTGCGGTTTACCAATTTTATAGCCCTGTACAAAATCAATACCAATCTTTTTTACCAGATTATAAATATCATCATTTG
>JALVFC010000445.1 GCA_027030285.1 Thiotrichaceae bacterium
CTGACGATATACCTGCTCCACAAGCTCCAACAAGATCACCATGCACTTCGTGTGCAGGAAGTTCGGAACGGTCAATAATGATGGTATGAGCATTATCGGGGTTATCCGGAGGTACATGACAGATGATTACATTATTACCCGTACCAGAGCCAGAGCCAGAGCCAGAACCACTTCCACTATTGACAGGAGGGGTTGCGGGTAACTCACTAACATACCCATTGACTTTTAAGGTGAAATCACCAGTCTCACCTATAGTACTGTCAGTCGTAGCTGCAACAATTCTGTATGTTCCAGGTTCAAGATAAACACTAAGAGCTGGGTCATCATCATCCCCACTATCATCATCTTCGGCTAATACAACGCCATTCTCATCGACGACATAGAGGTAAGGGTCAGTATCGCCATCCTCATCCATTTGAATATCGACATCACCTGCCTGAAAAACGGTAAACCAATAAGATTGATTATCAGTACTTGTCGTATTCTGACCACCTCCTCGACTCCATTCACCTGCAACCTGAAACCAGGCATAATCATCACGCTTCCTTATAAGATTACTGATATGCCCTTCAACCCATAAGCCCATATCGCCACTTTTTCCGGTGCCATATGTTGCAGCATAAACTGTATAAACACCTGGGGATAATGTATCCCCTATCCATGAGGCTCTGCCACCACCACTATCATCATCAGAAACACGTGTCCCATCTGGGTAAACCAACCACAGATAGGCATCATCGTAATTGCCCCAGCCTTCAAGATATACTTCAACCCAGCTCTCTTCTGATACTGTAAATGTATAAACCGGGTTATTTCCTGGCTGATTATTCCACTCCCTGCCACTTGAGTTCTGCCACTCATCTTCAACCCAATAACCTCTCCAGATATCTTGAGTTGCACTATTTCGTATGACATTACTTGCAGATGGAAATGCAGCAACAGACTGCGTAGCTCTATTTAGCCCTCCTCCATTACTCTGCCACTGCCATTCCATCTTGTAAGAACCCGCAGATTCCACAAAACGTGTGCTCATCCCTCCCTGACTGCTATTAGATTCAGCGTACCAATGCTGCGTCTGATCAGCCACAGCCGCCAAACTACCATCGTCTCTATCTTCACCACCACCAACAATATCTACTAAAAGGACATTTTCACTCGTTGTCGTAATCGTCGACCTTAAATAATTTGGATATCTATCTCTTTTAGTTTCCTCTGGTCCGGATTGATCTGCATTCTTCAAGGTAATTGCGCCCGCCACCATATGCGAACCATTATGAGATATTTCCACAAAATGAGCACCATCACTGGGCAAGTCTGCTTCCTTCAAATAAAACAGCTGCGTAGTCATACTCGTACCACCTGTTTTATATGTCTTTTTAGTATTAGGAATAGGTTGCATATTCACACCACCATACGTAATACTGCTGACAGTAGCTGCATTCCCTCTTTCTATTGCAACCCCCACTACTAAAATACGATTATCTCCACTCACCAAGGTATGAGTAAATGAGAGTTCTCCATCATCATCCGTGCCGTGTGATGATGTACCTGCAATAGCTATCTGATCATTACTTCCCCCTCCTCCTCCGGGCGCAGCCACGCAGTCAGTTGCAGTTGCAGCACAATTTGCATATGTGCCTGGTGATGCAGGGTTGGCTGGATCCGCAGGGCAACGATACTCAGCGGGTATAACTCCCTGAGGTAGGCGCTCTGTCCAGACAGTCTCACATGCCGTTGCGTCCCAACCACCAGGTGAACCTGTATAAGTTGAAGGATGTGCCACCCACTCATTACCATTTTCTTCCAGAGGACCAAGCCCCCAACTAACCTTCTCCCCACGAAAATAAGATGCTGCCTCATAAATGGCACCAACAAGAGGAGTCCAGCCCTGAGGGTGCCAACTTTCAACAATATCCGGTAAATAATTAAATACTGTTTGGGTGCTGTTTGGCTCAGGCATGTTATTGGCATTCCAGTTCACCGTTCCATCTGCATTCAACGGCAAACCGTTCTCCATAATCTCACGGGCGTTAGCCGTCAACGGACTAATCGGAAACTTGACACCCTGTGCATAGTTATTCCTTTCCGAGCCTATACTGCCAAAATTCATTATGCCAACATTGATACTAGGTGGCATTGTATTCAGAATCTCATTAAAAGCACCTTTCATTGCCTGATAGCGAGTTTTACCAGTATTCCCGACCTTGTGTCTCATACTGCCGCTCACATCCATAATAAACAGGACATTCTGACTGGTAGATACCGAATCATCCGGGAAGTAAATATCTGTGTCATCCTTAGCCTGCACACTATTCATTGGTGTTACAGATATTACGAAAGAGAGCAAGGTCAGTACTCTTATAGTTGTTTTCATTGTTGTGCCCATAGGATTTTAATTCTTAGTAAGACTGCCTGATTTCAAAAAGTTGGCTATTAAACTAGTTCCCACCAGTTACTGCAGGTAACTCTTTCCCCTTCCCTCTAAACAGCCTGTCTCTGGCGCCTGTGCCAACTAATTTAGAATCAACGGAAAATGTATAAACTCGACACCGTGTAGCATCGGGACCTAGACTCATCGCCTCTCCAGATTGCCCAAAACAGATATAATCTGTTCCCCGCGTAATAGTTACATCAGATGTTACATTTCCAGACATAATCTGCCGGGTCTGTGTATCCGGCTGCGTCCCATCTTCTAGCCATTTATAAACATTATAAAAAATAGCGGTTTTTCTACTGGCTGATTCTGACGCCTGGCTAACCATCATTTGCTGCTGTTCATTGGAAGCGATCATTAAATCTTGTGAGGAAAGCCGTACAGAAGATATCCCGAGAATAGTAATCACCAGCAACACGACTAATGCAACTATCAAGGACACACCTGTTTGATACTTCATGGTTTTTTTATCCATGTTTATAGCTTGTCCCTATTGGTTAAATGAATTAAAGAGGTATATACCTTTCTTAAATAGCGATCATTTTTTGAAATGGTTCTATCCAACAGTAAATATTCTTTGCTTTCAGCCTGTGGTTTTACTTCATGCTCTGAACGAACCAGCATGGCAACATGCACACTCACCACATTACGCCACAAATTATGATTTTCGACATATGTGGCATTGCGGTAAACCGTATTCCCCGACACCCGGACACCATAGCGAAACTGTAGTGCTTCGATCCCCCTGGCGATCGGCACGGTAATATTCCTGGAAGAAGTACACTTGAGTTCGCTATTGGATATAAAGTAACTATTTACCACCCTGGCATTGGCAGCTTGACCACTCACCGGATCCGAACTACATTTTTCTGCCAGATCAAGGTCGGTGTAGCTACCAGTACAATCTTGCCAATACAGGGCATCCGCATCTTTTGGGTTATCCGGCATAAAAACAATCGCAATCCTGTCCGTATTCCCATTGTCTTTGGTATAACGGTTATTATTATTAATATAAGAAGCTTCCTGAAAATTCACGAAGCTTGAGCCATCGTCCTCTGTGCCACAAACATAGCCACTAATTACGCCATCTGATGCCGTTAAAAATGGCTTATCAATAACATGCACGAAAGCTGATGGATAAGCTGCGTGCTCTATACCATCTTTTAGAAAAGACATGGCAATTCTGGCATTCGATTCAAGTTCACCCAATTCGGCACGCATCCTGTTTGAAGCTTTATTACTACTGTAAGAACTAATCACCACAAAAATCAGAAAAAGCCCAATCATCATGGAAACCATTAACTCGATTAACGAAAAACCTTTATTTCGCTGCATGTTGGCCGACCAATGAGGGTGGTTTATTATTTTATTCATGGTGTTATCGTCAGAACTACAGCAGTATTAATGGTATTTTGCCCTTCGTGATCTGCTCTCTCATTCCAGGAAACTGTAATCGTGTGATCCGTATTACCACCACAGCCACTAGTACCACAGGAAATACTTAAAGTGCCACCTGGTAAAGAACCTGTTACACCACCTTTATTAGCCGTACGCCAATCCCCTGTTCTTCTGACATGCCCGCAGGTCAGCTGTGTCTTATCGAATAAAGCCAGCTGTGAAGGTGTACAGCTGTTAACGTTACAGTTAATAGTACTTTCAGAAATGGGGGTACAACTGATAGGTGCATCCGGGTTTGTTTCATAATCACCGGAGATCATACCTTCCGGGTTAGCACGGATGCGATCTGCCATTTCGTTGGCTATAAAGGTTGCAACGGTGCGATAATGCGCAGCATCAGTACCTTTTAGCCCAGTAATTTGCAATGCCGAAGTCCCCAGAATACCTAAAGCTAGGACGAGTGTTGTTACCAGCACCTCTATCATAGAGACGCCATGCATAAAACGACGTGAGTTAATACGTCTGATGCCTTTGTTTGTTGGTATTCCCATCGAAGTGACTTTACTCGTGTATTATTGTTATTATCCGTAAAACTGTACCAGACATATTAACATAGCTTATCCGATAAATAAGCCACTTCGTCGTACCGTTTATCTATTTATTGTGGATACTCCCTTACCAACCCTTACCCCTCAAGGAGCCTCTGACCAAGGTAAATGACGGGTACGAAAACGACTCTGTACAATCACACAAGATACATAACAACAGCTGACAATATGGAAAATATACTCGATAACATTTCATCCAGGCTACCCACGCAGCTACATGACCTGATTTCCCCCTTGTCCGAGATGTTTGCCGGACAACCCTGGATTCAGGGAGCCGCCATTTTTCTGGTAACTTTCCTTGTTGCCTCCCTGCTGACTTGGTTAATCTTCACTATACTGCAACGAATTACCAGGAAAACAACAACTTATCTTGATGATAAGCTATTGCGTATCGCCCGTCCTCCCGTGTATTACTCGCTGGTGATTACTGGATTCTCCACCGCGATACGGGTCATGCCGTTGTCTGAGAAGCTAACCCAGATACTAATTTATGGGCTAAAAACGATTGGGGTACTGGTGTGGATGGTTGCCCTGATCCGTTTCTCCAAAATCGTCTTGAAACAGCTTGCCTGGCTAAGCAAAAAAGGCAAGTTTATCCAGCCACAGACCCTGCCTCTGTTTGACAATATGATCCGTGTACTCATTATTGCAGCCGCAGTGTATATCACCTTCCGCATCTGGGGTATTGATATGACAGCGTGGCTGGCATCTGCTGGTATTGTCGGTATCGCGGTTGGTTTTGCAGCCAAAGATACGCTTGCCAATTTGTTCTCGGGCGTGTTTATTCTCGCCGATGCACCCTACAAAATTGGTGATTATGTGGTGTTGGATAACGGCAGGCGCGGCAAGGTCACGCATATTGGTATCCGCAGTACACGCTTTTTAACCCGTGATGATGTGGAAATTACTGTACCCAATTCAATTGTTGGCAATAGCAAGATTATTAACCAGACTGGCGGACCACATACCAAGTTCCGCCTGCGTATCAAAGTTGGACTGGCGTATGGTTCTGATATTAATTATGCCCGTGATTTGTTGGTCAATATTGCCAAAAATGAACCCGGCGTCTGTAAAACACCCGAGCCACGTATCCGCTTTCGGGAGTTTGGTGAATCCAGCCTGGATCATGAGCTACTTTGCTGGGTAGACGACCCTGAATTACGTGGCAGAGTCACTGACAAACTGAATGTGGAAATTTACAATCGTTTCAAGGAGGAAAATATCGAGATTCCTTATGCAAAGAGGGATATTTATGTAAAGGAACTACCCGAAAAATTTTGAATAACCCCCTACCAACCAAGATATTCCAGACAGCCTTCCAGAGGCTGTTTGGAACAACAAATATAACCTACCTTTTGTCAGCAATACGGTGACCTTTAGGGGGCTAGTGCTGTTTATTGTATTGCTCTACAGACAGACTGCATCTTGGTGGTTCAGCTATAACTTGGCAAGCCTGTAACGATTCTTGAATTCAGGCATGAGCCAATTATCTTTGCGTTAACTGGCAGTAACCGCATATATTAAAGATGCTAACAGCCAAATAAAAACTGCAACAGTAAAGAATACAGAACCCGCTACCAAGTTTAAATTATTGCATTCTCGGAAATTCCCAGGGACAGGTTATGAATACAAATATCAATACTCTAAAAACTTTGCAAACTCGATTGTCAGTTCACAGCAGGCAGGGCAATCGTCGTCAAGCAATAGATTCCGGACTACTAAACTCTTCGTTATTGAATCTGCCAGGAAAACACCGAAGGCAAGGTTCTGGAAGAAATCACTCTTTTAACAGCCAGACCTGGACGAGCTTTTTACAGCTTCTATTGCGTTTGCTGGAGCAGCTCCAACATCACCGTGGTCGTCCAAATCAGGGAACGGAAAATGATGACCAGTTAACTGGTACCCGCCGCAATGACCGTCTTCATGGTCGTGGAGGAAATGATCACATTCGGGGGCTAGGCGGTAATGACAGGCTCTACGGAAACAGTGGTAATGACAGCCTCTATGGTGGACGCGGCAATGACCGACTTATTGGTGGGAGCGGCGATGACCTGCTAAACGGCGGTACAGGACGTGATCGGCTTTATGGCGGCACCGGCAATGACATATTAAAGGGTAATGATGGCTCTGATATATTCATAGATAATTATGGAAATAACACCATTGATGGTGGTGATGGGCGTGATGAGGTTCGCTTCTCGGGTCGCTTCTCTGACTATGAAGTAATGGTTCGTGGCGACAAGTTTATCTTTGAAAACAAGAACAGCCGCCGTAACAACATCAATGTCGTCAGCAATGTTGAACGCTTTACTTTTCGTGATCAGTCTTTAAGCCTGTCAACGTTGCAAAGTCAATTTATGGATAATGGTGATCACCAGTATCACTCTTATGATGGCAGTTTTAACAACCTGCAGAATCCTGATATCGGAAAGGTTGACAGCCCCTATCGTCAACTCATGCCAAAAAATAATGACAGGGCTATTGGTGGCAGCGAATATGACAAGCTGCCAAACCCGCGTGACATCAGCAACAAGGTTTTTTCTCAAGCGGAGCCCACAGAAAACAGAAAAGGTCTAAGTGACATGTTCTGGTTATGGGGGCAATTCCTTGACCACGATATTGACCTTACACCAACTGTTGGTACGGAAAAGGCTCCTATTCCCATCCCTGCTGGCGATACTTACTTTGACCCCCAGGGAACTGGTAACAAAAGCATGGATTTTGATCGTTCCATTGCGATTGTTGACGAAAACGGTGTGCGCCATCAAACCAATCATATTACCGCTTTCCTGGATGGCTCAAATATCTATGGCTCCTCCAAAGCGGTGCAGGATGAAATTCGCTCCTTCCAGGGTGGAAAACTGATTCTGGATGCCAACGACCGCTTGCCCAAAACAGCTGATGGACAGTTCCTTTCAGGTGACGTACGCGTCAATGAGAATGTCGGATTAACCTCTATGCACACCATCTGGGCACGCGAGCATAACCGCATTGCTGACCAGCTTGCGCAGGAGCACCCTGAATGGGATGACCAGAAACTGTTCCAGGAAGCCAGAAAGAAAGTAGTCGGTGAAATGCAGGCAATTACCAACAATGAGTACCTGCCGCAGCTACTTGGTGGTAAAGGTCTGAGTGATTATCGCGGCTATAACCCCAAAGTTTCACCGCAAATCAGCAATGAATTTGCCACAGCTGCCTACCGTTACGGACATACCATGCTCTCACCAAATATTCTGAGACTGGATGAGAGTGGTCAGGAAATCCCCGAAGGACACCTGCCCTTGCGTGATGCCTTCTTTAGGCCTGACAAGGTTGAAGAAGCTGGTGTAGACCCCATCCTGCGCGGCTTTGCTGCTCATACTGCCCAGGCTGCTGATGCCAAACTGGTAGATGATGTAAGAAACTTCCTGTTTGGTCCTCCAGGATCGGGCGGCCTTGATCTTGCCACCCTGAATATACAGCGGGGTCGTGACCATGGTATTGCCAGTTATAACGATGTTCGCGAAGCACTCGGACTGCATCGCATTACCAGCTTTGATGATCCTGTATTTAAAAACGGT
>JALVFC010000446.1 GCA_027030285.1 Thiotrichaceae bacterium
TTAGCTATAAAGTTTAGGTGCTCCTACTTTTTCATGGATCATGTTGCTGACTTCAGCGGAAATATTTAGCCCCTTTGCCAGTTGATCCAAGTAAGTTGCTTCTTCGCGGGAGTCCAGGTTGATTGCCAGTAAGGACATGAGATAAACCTGTTGTTCCATGCCTTCGGGTACATCCTTGACCAGACCTTCGACATCCAGGGGAGCTTGCAGAATTTCGCGCACCATTTTTGCGTCTTCATCAGCTACTTCGCCAAGGTGTTCGAGAATTTTCTTTTGTTCGTCAGCATCAATTTTGCCGTCTGCCTTGGCTGCATTGACCATTGCGCGTAGCAGGATTCCTGCCTGGCTTTCCTGCTCCTGAGTAACTTCGGGTTCTTTACCCTGAATGGCATCATTCAGCAGGTTGCCAAAGGGATTGTCTGGTGAATTGCTTCCTAGTGAGTTGAGCAGTCCGCCCAGGCCTCCGCCGCTTTGTCCACCTTGACCTACACCACCGAGCATGTCAGCAAGTCCACCCAGACCGCCTGAACTACTGCTTTGCCCTCCTAGAATGCTGCCAAGTAGACCACCACTACTGCCGCCGGATGATCCGCCGCCCATCATTTTTCCAACACCTTTGGCGACCAGTATGCCCACGGCGACTTTTCCCAGGGTACTCATTAAGCTCATTGTTTGCTCCTTTGATATTTTTTGATTTGAGGTAGCATTATAGCCTTGTTTTTCAAAATATTAATAAAATAGATTTCCTGTATGAAGAATTTCTCTGGTAGCGTCATTATGCTTGCGCCATAATCCCGCCTCTTCTATTTCATTCACGGTAACTACTCAGCATGATAACCAGCGGAGGCAGTAAGTTGTTGATTATTAGGGGCGCTGTAAATACATCCCTGTAAGCTCTGCTGCAGCATCCCTGCTGCGAATCCCTAATAATCAATAGCTTACTGCCTTGTATATGTGCGCTGTGCAGTTACCATTCACGACAGAAAAATATGTGGTTTAAAAATCTTTATTTATTCAAGCTGGAACCCGGCTTTTCATTATCTCCAGAGGAGCTTCATCAGGAACTGGAGCAGCGCCTATTCAAGGGGTGTAGTGCTACGCAGCGTGAGTCATTTGGCTGGGTAGCTCCTCTGGGGCGTGATAGTGAGTCTTTAACGCATGCAACAAATGGCTATATTCTGATAACAATGGCACGGCAGGAGCGATTATTGCCTGCTAGCGTGATCCGTGAAGAAATGGAGCAGCGTGTTGCGGATATTGAGTTGCAGGAAGATCGCAAGGTTTCCAATAAAGAGAAAAAGGAGATGCGTGAGGCAATTGAGTTTGAGCTTTTGCCCCGAGCTTTTACGCGCACACAGAATATGGATGCCTGGATTGACCCCAAAGAGGGTTGGGTGGTGATCAATACGCCTTCGGCGAAACGTGCCGAGGAGTTGGCAAATCTGCTGAGAAAAACTCTGGGCAGCTTCCCGGTTGCACCGCCTGAGACAAAAAATCCACCCGCAGCCAGTATGACGCGCTGGCTGGAGCAGGGGGCTTTACCAGCACCATTTACCTTTGGTGAGGACTGTGAACTAAGAAGCGATGGTGAAGAAAAAGGTGTGGCTGCATTCAGGAAACATGAGTTGTTAGCGGATGATGTGAGCACTGCACTGAAGAATGGCAAATATGTTTCCAAACTGGGTTTGATCTGGGATGAGAAAATTCAGTTTATGTTGACAGAAGATTTGCAGCTGACTCGCCTGCGTTTTCTGGATGTGCTGGAAGAGCAGATGCAGCATGAAGATCCGCAGTCACATGCTGAACGGCTGGATATTGAGTTTGCCCTGATGACAGGTGAAGTGACACAGATGTTGGGTCAATTGCTTGCCCAGATGGATGTCTAGGAGCTTGTCCGAGAACTAAGTTTCTTAAAATTTTAATCAATATATGGTGGTTCTAGTAATAAAAAAACACTATATATTGTTGCTGTGTTTTTTAAAAGCTA
>JALVFC010000447.1 GCA_027030285.1 Thiotrichaceae bacterium
GTGAAGTGGTAGACGCGGGATAAGACAATGGCAAGGTTACACGATTATTACAAAGATACGATTGTAAAAGAGCTCACAGATAAGTTCTCTTACAAGAGTGCAATGGAAGTACCAAAAATCACCAAAATTTCATTAAACATGGGGTTAGGTGAAGCAGTAGGCGATAAGAAAATTGTTGAAAAAGCAGTTGGTGATATGGCGGCGATTGCAGGTCAGAAGCCCGTTGTAACAATGACTAAAAAGTCTATTGCAGGTTTTAAAATCCGTGACGGTTGGCCCATCGGCTGTAAAGTAACACTCCGCCGTGAAAGAATGTACGAATTCCTGGATCGTTTGGTGAATATTTCCATCCCACGTATTCGTGACTTCCGCGGACTTAATCCACGCTCATTCGATGGTCGTGGTAACTATGCGATGGGCGTAACAGAGCAAATCATTTTCCCTGAAATTGATTACGACAAAATTGATATGTTGCGGGGTATGGATATAAATATTACTACCACAGCAAAAACAGATGAAGAAGGAAAAGCGCTGTTAGATGCGTTTAACTTCCCCTTCAAGAAGAAATAAGGAATAGATAAGCAATGGCCAAGAAATCAATGATTGCCCGCGAGCATAAGCGCGAAAAGTTGGTTGCCAAGTATGCAGCCAAACGTGCTGAACTTAAAGAAATCATCAGAAGTCCAGAGAGTGATTATGACGCAGTAATGGAAGCAGTTGAAAAATTGCAGAAGTTGCCCAGAAATAGCTCGCCTGTACGTCTACAACGCCGTTGTAAAATTACCGGACGTCCACATGCTGTATATCGCAAGTTTGGACTGTCCAGAAACAAACTTCGTGAACATGCCATGCAAGGCGATGTTCCCGGACTCACAAAAGCAAGCTGGTAGGAGCGAATACTATGAGCATGAGTGATCCCATCGCTGATATGTTGACCCGTATTCGTAACGGTCAGATGGCGAACAAACAAAGCGTATCTTTTCCTGCCTCAAAATATAAGGCAGCAATACTGGATGTATTACAGGCTGAGGGTTATATCGATGGCTACGATGTGGCAGACGAAGATAACAAGCCAGTAACTACTGTAAAATTACGCTACTATCAGGGTGAACCTGTTATCAGTCTGATCAAACGAGTAAGCCGACCAGGTCTGCGAATTTTTAAGGGCAGAGATGAATTGCCCTCTGTATTAAATGGTTTAGGGGTGGCTGTTGTATCTACTTCTAAAGGTGTAATGACTGACCGTGCTGCTCGCGAAGCGGGTGAAGGCGGTGAAGTTGTTTGTATCGTCGAATAACCGGTTGAAATCGTTATGTCTAAAGTAGCAAGAAAACCCGTTGAGATACCATCAGGTGTCGAATGCTCATTAGATGGGCAGTCGTTAAAACTTAAAGGTTCTAACGGTTCATTTGATTATGTTATCCACGATCTGGTTGAAATAAGCCAGAACGATAATGAGCTAAGTTTTAAAGCTAAAAATGATGACCGTCAAGGTTGGGCAATGGCGGGAACAATGCGCGCCATCACAGCCAACATGGTGACTGGTGTTTCTACTGGTTTTGAAAGAAAGCTTGAGTTGGTTGGTGTTGGTTATCGTGCCAAGGCACAGGGTAACAAGTTGAATCTGACGCTGGGTTTTTCACACCCGATTGATTATGAACTACCTGAAGGAGTTACTGCTGAAACACCTAGTCAGACAGAGATCATTATCAAAGGCTCGGACAAACAAAAAGTTGGTCAGGTTGCAGCTGAAATCAGGGCGTACCGTCCACCTGAACCCTATAAAGGTAAGGGTGTTCGCTATGCTGGTGAGCATATCATCCGTAAAGAAGCCAAAAAGAAATAGGTTTTGAAATGAATAAAAAAGATGCACGAATCCGTAGAGGAAAAAAAGCACGCTTTAAAATGCGTGAATTAGGCGTAACGCGCCTTTGTATTCATCGCACTTCAAGGCATATTTACGCTCAGGTGATTTCACCAGAGGATGGTAGTGTTATTGCTGCGGCTTCTACACTCGATAAGGATGTACGCGCCGAGGTTAAATACCCTGGAAACAAGGAGGCGGCCGCTGTTGTTGGCAAAACGATTGCTGAGCGTGCAAAGGCAAAAGGCATCGAGCGTGTTGCATTCGACCGCTCAGGTTATAAATATCACGGTCGTGTGAGTGCTCTGGCAGATGCAGCACGCGAATCAGGTCTTCAGTTTTAACAGGTCGGAACAAGAATATGGCAAAGCAAGATAATAGAGAAACAGCTGCAGACGGCCTTATTGAAAAAATGGTGCATGTTAACCGTGTTGCCAAAGTTGTAAAAGGCGGTCGTATTTTTGGATTCACAGCACTTACCGTGGTTGGTGATGGAAATGGTCGTGTTGGGTTTGGTTACGGCAAGGCACGTGAAGTTCCTGTCGCTATCCAGAAGGCAATGGAAAAAGCCCGTAAGAATATGGTTGATGTGGCGCTGGTTGATGGTACTTTGCAGTACCCGATAAATGCTCGTCATGGTGCTGCTAAAGTTTATATGCAACCTGCATCTGAAGGTACTGGTATTATTGCTGGTGGCCCTATGCGTGCAGTATTTGAAGTGGTTGGTGTTAAAAACGTATTGTCTAAGTGTAACGGCACACGTAACCCGATTAATGTTGTACGTGCAACCATTCGTGGACTAGCTGAAATGAAGTCTCCTGAAATGATTGCTGCCAAGCGCGGCAAGACTGTTGAGCAGATTAGAGGATAAAGCCGATGGCCGCTGAAAAGAAATTAAGACTGACTCTGGTGCGCAGCTTGAACGGTCGTTTGAAAAGTCATAAGGCATGTGCAGCTGGTTTGGGTATTCGCAAGATGCATCAAACTGTTGAAGTCATTGATACCCCTGAAAACCGTGGCATGGTTAACAAGATTAACTATATGTTGCAGGTAGAGGAAATCTGATCATGAAATTGAATACATTAAAACCGGCTGATGGTAGCACCAAAGATCGTAAGCGTGTGGGTCGTGGTATCGGCTCAGGTCTCGGCAAGACAGCCGGACGTGGACATAAGGGACAAAAGTCTCGCTCAGGTGGTTTTCACAAGAGTGGCTTTGAAGGTGGTCAGATGCCTTTACAACGCCGTCTTCCCAAAGTTGGATTTACTTCACGTAAAAAACAATATGTTGCTGAAATACGGTTACATGAACTGGCTCTAGTGGAAGCAGATGTTGTTGATCTTGACGTTCTGAAACAGGCAGGCATTATCCCGCACAAGATTAAACGTGCAAAAGTTATCCTCTCTGGTGAGCTTAGTAAAGCTGTGACTGTAAAAGGACTGGGTGTGACTGCTGGTGCAAAAGCTGCGATTGAAGCCGCTGGTGGAAAGATAGAAGAATAATAATTTCGTAAATAGAGTTTATAGCTGTGGCAAAACAAAATACTGCTGGTGTATTAGGTTCAATGGGAAACTTCGCTGAGATTCGACAGCGACTGGTTTTCGTCCTGCTGGCACTTATTGTTTACAGGATTGGTACTTTTATTCCAGTACCTGGCGTTAATCCACAGGCGATGTCGAGCTTCTTTAACGATAATAATGGCACTATATTGGGTGTCTTTAACATGTTTTCCGGTGGAGCACTGGAACGCTTTAGTATCTTTGCGCTAGGTGTGATGCCGTATATCTCGTCATCCATTATCATCCAGTTAATGACAAAAGTTGTTCCCTATTTTGAGCAGCTTAGTAAAGAAGGTGAAACAGGTAAGCGAAAAATCACCCAATACACGCGATATGGTACAGTAGCTTTAGCTACTTTCCAGAGTATTGGTATCGCAACAGCCTTTAGTAGTCAGGGAATTGCGCTCTATCCTGGCATTAGCTTTATTGTCACTACTGTAGTCACTCTGGTCACAGGTACTTTGTTTTTAATGTGGCTGGGTGAACAGGTTACAGAGCGTGGTATTGGCAATGGTATTTCAATGATCATCTTTGCCGGTATCGTTGCAGGTTTACCAAGAGCAATAGGTGGTACTTTAACACTGGCACGTGATGGTGAAATTTCACCCGCCATTGTTTTATTGCTGGTTATTCTGGCATTCGCAGTGACAGCCTTTGTGGTATTTGTTGAGCGTGGGCAGAGAAGAATAACCATTAATTATGCCAACCGCCAGCAAGGCAGAAGGATGATGAAAGGTCAGTCAAGCTTCTTGCCATTGAAATTAAATATGTCGGGTGTAATACCCCCCATTTTTGCATCCAGCATTATTCTGTTCCCTGCTACCCTTGGTAAGTGGGCGAGCGGTGGCGATGGTACCGGGGTGTTGAGTCAGTTTGTCAGTATGTTGCAGCCTGGACAGCCTGTATATGTATTGTTTTATGCGCTGGCAATTATATTCTTTACTTTTTTCTACACTGCGCTGGTGTTTAACTCCAGAGAAACCGCAGAGAATTTAAAGAAATCCGGCGCATTTATTCCAGGAATACGCCCAGGGAAACAAACGGCACAGTATATCGATGGTGTCATGACTCGTTTAACGGCAGTCGGTGCTATTTATATCACGCTGGTTTGTTTGCTCCCTGAGTTCCTTATTCTCGGATGGCATGTGCCATTTTACTTTGGTGGTACATCATTGCTCATTATTGTCGTAGTGGTCATGGACTTCCTGGCTCAGTTACAGGCGCATACAATGTCCCACCAGTACGAAGGTTTGATGAAGAAGGCCAACTTCAAATCATCCAAAAAGAAAAAATAACATTGAGGTATTTAGCATGAAAGTTCGTGCATCGGTTAAAAAGATTTGTCGAAACTGTCGCGTGATAAAGCGCAACGGTGTGGTTCGTATTATCTGTACAGACCCAAGGCATAAACAGCGTCAAGGGTAATCTTGACCGTTTGGTTTATTTTTTTGTTGATTAATTTTGTTAAGTCGGGTATGTTTGCCCGCCTTTTCGTATATTCTGGAGAACTGTAATGGCTCGTATTGCGGGTATAAACATTCCGGTAAACAAACACGCAGTGATTGGTTTAACGTCTATTTATGGAATTGGTCGCACTCGTTCGGCGCAAATCTGTGAGGCTGCAAATATTGATCCTACAAAAAAGATACGCGACCTCTCAGAAGAAGAGATCGAGCGCGTGCGTAAAGAAGTCGGCAAGTTTGTTGTTGAAGGTGACCTGCGCCGTGAAGTTTCCATGAATATTAAACGTTTGATGGATCTGGGCTGTTACCGTGGTATTCGCCATCGTCGTGGTTTGCCACTGCGTGGACAGCGTACCAAGAACAACTCACGAACTCGTAAAGGTCCTCGTAGACCTATTCGCTAACTACTATTTAGACAATATAGCTATAGCTAAGACAACAGGACACGCAGAATGGCAAAGCAGCCCGCAAAAGCACGAAAGAAAGTTAAAAAGTCTATATCAGACGGCATAGCTCATGTGCATGCAACATTTAATAATACGATTATCACCATTACCGATCGTCAGGGAAATACCCTGACATGGGCTACAGCTGGTGGCTCAGGTTTTCGTGGTTCTCGTAAAAGTACACCTTTTGCAGCTCAGGTTGCAGCAGAACGAGCAGGCGAAGCTGCCAAAGAATATGGCATGAAAAACCTTGACGTTATGATTAAAGGGCCAGGTCCAGGTCGTGAGTCAGCGGTACGTTCATTAAATAATGTTGGCTTCAAGATTAGCAATATTATTGATGTAACGCCTATTCCGCATAATGGCTGTCGCCCACCTAAGAAACGTCGCGTATAAATTGCGTATAGATTGATTGGAGAAATATAATGGCAAGATATACCGGACCAACCTGTAAGTTAATGCGTCGTGAAGGAACAGATCTTTATTTAAAGGGACGCGGAACATCTCTGGAAAATAAATGCAAGCTAGATAAAATACCAGGTGTGCATGGTGAAAGACGTACCCGTCTGTCAGACTATGCCCTTCAGTTACGCGAAAAACAAAAAGTTCGCCGTCTGTATGGCGTACTGGAAAAGCAGTTTCGCAACTACTTCAAACGTGCAGCAAGACAAAAAGGTTCAACAGGTGAAAATCTGTTAAGTCTATTGGAGTCACGTCTTGACAATGTTGTGTATCGCATGGGATTTGGTTCTACTCGTGCTGAATCGCGCCAACTGGTCAGTCACAAAGCCATTCTGGTTAATGGTCAATGCGTTAATATCGCTTCTTACCAGGTGCAGCCAGGAGATGTTATCTCTGTTCGCGAGAAATCCAAAAAACAGGCACGCATTGTTGATGCCATGGCAGTAATGGAGCAGCTGGGCTTTCCTGAGTGGGTTGAGGTCGATCCCAAGAAGCTTGAAGGAACATTTAAAGCAGTTCCCGAGCGTAGCGAATTACCAGCTGAGATTAATGAATCACTGATTGTTGAATTGTACTCTAAGTAAAATTAACTGATGTACATAGACAATATTTACGGAATACAAGCTTAATCAGGATTACCAGGAATAGAAGCGTCATGTCAAATACAGCAGATCTATTAAAGCCACACAAAATTGATATTAAAGAACTGGGTGCAAATGCCTCAAGAATCGTACTTGAGCCACTTGAGCGTGGCTTTGGACACACCCTTGGTAATACTTTTCGCCGCATCCTGTTATCTTCAATCCCTGGTGCTTCAGTCACTGAAGTACAGATTGCAGGGGTAAAGCATGAATATGAGTCTCTTGATGGTGTGCAGGAAGATGTCATTGATATCCTGCTGAACCTTAAAGAGCTCGCAATTCGCCTGAATGCCAAAGATGAAGTCTCTTTGACACTGAACAAGCAAGGGCCTGGTGTTGTCACTGCTGCTGATATTTCTCTGGATCATGATGTTGAAATCATCGACCCAGATCATGTTATTGCGACGTTAACCACTGATACTACTCTGGAGATGACGTTAAACGTCACAACAGGACGAGGCTATCAGCCGGTAACCATGCGTCGTGGTCCTGATGCCCCAGAGTTGCCAGTAGGTACTTTGGTGATTGATGCAAGTTACAGCCCGATCCGTCGCGTAATCTACAATGTAGATAGTGCACGTTCCGGTGAGCGAGCTGATATGGACAAGCTCATCCTTGAGCTGGAGACTGACGGTTCAGTAGAGCCTGAAGAAGCGATTTCAATGGCAGCTCAGATTCTCCAGAACCAACTGGCAGTATTCTTCAATCTAACTATTGAAGAGCCTGTTGTCGAAGAAGAAAAAGAACCTGAGATTGACCCAGAGCTATTACGTCCGGTTGATGATCTTGAGTTAACGGTGCGTTCTGCAAACTGTCTGAAAGCAGAGCAGGTTTACTACATCGGTGATCTGGTTCAGAAAACTGAAACAGAGCTGTTGAAGACTCCTAACCTTGGTAAGAAGTCACTCACTGAAATTAAAGATATTCTTGGTACCAGAGGCTTTACTCTGGGTACTAAACTTGAAAACTGGCCACCAGCCTCACTCGAAGAGAAAGAAGCTGGTTAGTCCTTACACGTTTATAAATAGGTTAGAAAAATGCGTCATCGTAAGATTGGTAGACAACTTAGTCGTAATAGCAGCCACCGCAAGGCTACCTTACAGGCATTGACTGTTTCATTATTTCGTTATGAACTAATCAAGACAACTGTAGCCAAGGCAAAAGAACTTCGTCGTGTAGCTGAGCCCCTGATTACTCGCGGTAAAGAAGATTCCGTGCATAATCGCCGGATTGCTTTTGCCAGACTAAGAGACAAGGAAATTACGGCGAAACTTTTCACCGAGCTTGGACCGCGTTATCAGGATCGTCCGGGCGGATATTTGCGCATTATCAAATGTGGTTTTCGTGCAGGTGACAATGCACCAATGGCTTACGTTGAGCTTGTGGATCGCCCCGAGGATATATCAGGGGATGATGTTTAAGCATATGCAAGAGTAGCTAAGCTTAATTGGACCCAATTTAAAGCCGGCAAATTGCCGGCTTTTTGCTTTGTATAACCTTCCAGGGGGGGCTGTCCCAA
>JALVFC010000448.1 GCA_027030285.1 Thiotrichaceae bacterium
TGAAATATAAAACCCCAGAACTACCTGACCCTAACAGCTAGTTACTACAACCTGAGTCCGTCCTAGAGTTACGGATTCAGGTTTATACAAAACCACAAACCAAGATACGTGAAATCAGCCAACGAACTACATCACTGGATTCAGCTTTTGCACGCGCCCGGAATTGGTCCCCAGCGCTACGCATCATTGCTGCAAAGCTTCGGCTCACCTCAGCAGGTATTAACGGCGGCTGCCAGCGACCTGAAAAAAGCAGGACTTAGCGAAAAACTTGCTACAGGTATATTAAATACCTCCAAAGAAACAGCGAATACAGATCTGGACTGGCTCTCTGCCGCCAGTGATCATTACATCATTACCATTGAGGATACAGAATATCCGAACCTGTTACGGCAGATCGACAGCCCACCCCCTGTTCTATTTGTACATGGCGAAGTATCATTGCTGAATGATCCGCAACTGGCTATTGTTGGCAGTAGAAACCCCACCCAGGGAGGGCGTGAGAATGCCTATGAATTTGCAAGGTTTCTGGCACGCAACGGACTGTGCATTACCAGCGGCCTTGCGTTGGGTATTGATGGCTTCAGTCACAAGGGAGCTCTAGATTCAAAGTCTCCCACTATTGCCGTTACAGCGACAGGACTGGATAGGGTTTATCCTGCCCGGCATCGTGATCTGGCACATGCCATTAGCAAACAGGGAGCTATCGTGACCGAATATCCTGTAGGTACTCCGGTGAGGGCACAACACTTCCCGCGCCGAAACCGGATTATCAGTGGCCTAAGTGTTGGCACCCTCGTCATAGAAGCAGCCATAAAAAGTGGTTCGCTGATTACTGCACGCTATGCCAGCGAGCAAGGTCGGGAAGTATTTGCAATTCCCGGCTCTATCCACAACCCGTTGGCAAGAGGCTGTCACCAACTGATAAGGCAAGGTGCCAAGCTGGTTGAAACAGCAGAACATATCCTTGAAGAAATAAGCCCCGCACTGGAGACTTTTCTTGGCAAATCCGTAGCAAGCAGCGGGATGAATCCACAAGCAGCCACTGGCAAAGAAAACACGCAGACTACCAGCACCGATCAGCTGGATGGCGACCAACGGCTAATTTTACAGGCGATGGGTTATGATCCCGTACCAATTGACATATTGGTAGTACAAACGGGATTGACGATTGATAGCGTTTCCTCCATTCTATTAATACTTGAGCTCCACGGGCACGTCGAAGCATGTGGCGGGGGGCAATACATTAGACTAAAACCGAGTGTCCCCGCATGAAAGAAAATACACTGGATGTACTTTTTTACCTGTTTGATAACTTTTCTGACTACACAGATGCCAGTCAAAATCGTGAAGTGATGCATAACCACCTGCAAAACGCAGGCTTCCCTGATGGACAAATCAGCAAGGCATTTGACTGGCTGGAAAGTCTGGGTGATGAAGCACATCATCCCTTATTGCAGCATAACCCAAAATCCATTCGCGTTTTTTCCGCAAAAGAAAAACGCTGGTTAAATCCTGATTGCCAAAACTATCTGATGTTCCTGCAACATAGTGGTGTATTAACAGCCGATACTCGTGAATTTATTATTGACAATGTGCTGGCACTGCGCGATGTTGATTTCGACCTGGACAAACTCAAATGGGTCGTACTCATTATTCTCCTCAATCACCCTGGCAGAGAAGCTGAATACACCTGGATGGATGATATTGCCATGAGTGATGAGCCTCCTGTTTATCATTAAGCCGAATAAAGCCGCACGTCGTGGATGAGGGTTGCTCTATAGGCTGTAGCGCTTTCACTCTATAAGTGAAGATGGATAACGCTTCTTACTTAATACTATCAGTAGTTTATTTAGTACTGGAAGCGGTTAACTGAGGAATTTAAGTTTAACGTAATCCATGACTTTACTACACCAGTAAGCCACATTTTAAGACCCAGTATTCTTCGGCAATAAACAGCTTGCGTTTATTCCTCCGTTTGTCAAAGTACTGCAACTGCTAACCTGAAATAGATTATATTTCGCTTTAATCCTGAAATGTTTCCACAGCAAGGATGCGGTATTAACACTGTATTCTTCGAAACCTTTTAGCTATGATTATGCGATTTTGACACCTCAACTGGTAATACATCTGGCAACTCCAATGGTTAAAGTCATGGAGTGGTCACCTTGATGTTCTTTTAATGGCAAGCAAATATGAGTAAAAATCTGGTTATTGTAGAGTCACCTGCAAAAGCAAAAACCATTAACAAGTATCTTGGCAAGGATTACATCGTAAAATCCAGTGTTGGTCATGTGCGTGATTTGCCGAAGGGGGGCACGGGCAGAAATAATAAAAAGAAAGCGCCAACGCTTGCGCAACTGACCAAGGGCATGAGTGCAGAAGAAAAAGCAGCGTTTAAAAAGAAACGTGATGCAGAAAATCTCGTGCGGCGTATGGGTATTGACCCTGAGCATGGTTGGTCAGCACGTTATGAAATTTTGCCGGGAAAGGAAAAGGTTGTCTCGGAGCTAAAACGTCTGGCTAAAAAATCGGATACTGTCTATCTCGCAACCGATCTGGATAGAGAGGGTGAAGCCATTGCCTGGCATTTAAAAGAAGTCATTGGTGGTGACGATGAGCGCTTTGCCAGGGTTACTTTTAACGAGATCACCAAAACGGCGATTCAGGATGCCTTTCAGGCACCTTCCAGTCTGGATATTAATCGTGTCAATGCCCAGCAGGCGAGACGCTTCCTTGATCGTGTTGTTGGCTTTATGGTGTCCCCCCTGCTGTGGGCGAAAATTGGTCGAGGTCTTTCTGCCGGGCGAGTACAGTCGGTTGCAGTGCGACTCATTGTTGATCGTGAGCATGAAATCAATGCATTTGTGCCTGTCGAGTTCTGGGATGTACACGCTGACCTTGCAACCCAGGCAGGTGAAGCATTGCGCGTTGAGGTCACCAGGGATAACGGCAAAGCCTTCAAGCCTGTTAATAAGGAACAGGCAATGGCTGCTGTTGCAAAGCTGCAATCGGCTGAATATACGTTACTCAAGCGCGAAGACCGCGCTACCAGCAGTAAACCCAAAGCACCTTTTATTACCTCAACCTTGCAACAGGCTGCGAGCACCCGTTTTGGTTATGGGGTAAAGCGCACCATGGGGCTGGCACAACGTCTGTATGAAGCGGGTTATATTACCTACATGCGAACTGATTCCACCAATCTGAGCAAGGATGCGCTGGAAAGTGTACGTAACTTTATAGCTAAAAAATACGGCAAGGATTATTTGCCTAAAAACGCCAATTACTACGGTTCCAAAAGTGGTGCGCAGGAGGCACATGAAGCCATTCGTCCCACCGATGTCAGCGTTATGAAAAGTGCCCTGAAAGGCATGGATGATGATGCCAAAAAGCTGTATGAATTGATTTGGCGCCAGTTTGTTGCCTGCCAGATGACACCGGCTCAATATGATTCTACCCGCCTGACTATAGAAGCCGGGCAATATCAGTTGACGACACGCGGTCGCACTCTGCGTTTTCCTGGATGGACCAGAGTTTTATCGCCCCTGAGTAAAAAAGATGCCCCTCAGTTACCGGCGATAGAAGAGGGTGATGTTCTGAACCTGGTTGCGCTGGATCCACAGCAGCACTTCACCAAACCACCTGCCCGTTATACTGAAGCTTCCCTGGTAAAAGAGCTGGAAAAACGCGGTATTGGTCGACCTTCAACCTATGCTTCTATTATTTCCACGATTCAGGATCGTGGCTATGTGAAGGTGCAATCAAGACGTTTCTTTGCCGAGAAAATGGGTGAAGTGGTTACCCGACGCCTGATTGGCAGCTTTGAAAATCTAATGAATTTTGATTTTACAGCTGAAATGGAAAAAGAACTGGATGAAATCGCTGGCGGCAAATTAAAGTGGAAAGATGTACTGGATGACTTTTACCGTGACTTCAAGGTAAAGCTGGAAAAAGCAGCAGCCCCACCCGAAGAGGGCGGAATGAAGCTCAATAGCATGGTACTAACGGATATCAAGTGCCCTGATTGTGGACGAAATATGGGTATTCGTACCGCCACAACGGGGGTTTTTCTGGGGTGTGATGGCTATAACCTGCCGCCTAAAGAACGCTGCAAAAAAACACTCAACCTGACACCTGCTGAGGAGTCTATTGACCTGAGTAAGGAAGATGCCGAAACAGAAGCGCTCATGGCAAAACATCGTTGCCCCAAGTGTGAGACTGCAATGGATAGCTATTTCATCGATGAATCGACCAAAATCCATATTTGTGGAGATAATCCGGAATGCGATGGTTACGAAATTGAAAAAGGCAGCTTCAAGCTGAAAGGCTACGATGGGCCAGTGGTTGAATGTGAAAAATGTGGTGAGGACATGCACCTGACCACCGGACGCTTTGGTCCCTACATGAAATGTAGCAATGAGGGTTGTACAAATACCCGCAAGATTTTACGTAACGGCGAAGTCGCGCCACCGCGTGAAGACCCCGTGCATTTGCCAGAACTGAAATGCGAAAAATCTGATGCCTACTTCATTCTGCGTGATGGTGCAGCGGGTATTTTCCTGGCGGCAAGCACCTACCCGAAATCTCGTGAAACACGTGCTCCCCTGGTGGAGGAACTGATTCGTTTTAAAGACAGAATATCGCCGAAGTTCCATTACCTGACTGAAGCACCTGTGACTGATCCTGATGGTAATAAAGCAGCGGTACGCTATGCGCGAAAAACCAAAGAGCAATATGTGCGAACGGATGTCAATGGCAAGGCAACGGGCTGGTCTGCACATTATGTCGATGGCAAATGGGTGGAAACATTGCCAAAAAAGAAAGCTGCAATGAAAACCACGCGCAAAAAAGCCACCAGCAAAAAATAGTCCGGGCAGTGTTACTAACCAGCTCAACAGAAGAGATTATCCCTGTTTTTCAGCAAGGAGGGCTGTTCGCATATCCCACAGAAGCAGTTTACGGTATAGGCTGTGACCCTGAAAATGAAGCTGCGGTAACCCGTCTGCTTGCACTAAAGCAACGCCCACTCAATAAGGGGCTGATTCTGGTTGCAGCAGACATATCGCAAGTTACAAACTATCTCAAGCTGCAACCTGGTACCCGGCGCTTACTACTTGCTCCCAGTGATACTACTTATGTATTTCCTGCTAGCAAACAAACACCTGTGTGGCTAACAGGTGACTTTGATACGCTTGCAGTGCGCATCAGCAAACATCCTCTGGTGCATGAGCTTTGTCTGGTACTCGAATCAGCGATAGTCTCAACCAGTGCGAATATGACGGGTCAGCCACCCGCTATGGATTTTGACGCAGTACAACAGTTAGCCAGACAGCTACCCGAGACAGATACTTTCGACGCTATTCTTAAGGGTGAAACAATGGGGCAGCAAAAACCTAGCCGTATTGTTGACGCTATTTCAGGCACAATACTTCGTGCATAAAAATAAAGGGGCTGCATGTCGTTGAAAACAAAATATGCCACATTTGTGTATGATGCATCTCTAATGAAGCCGCTGCTGATCAAGACATGCCCTACTTGCAAAAGAACTAACCATTGATGAAAACAAGCAATAGCAAACAACTCTACTTCAGGATGCTGAGCTATCTAAAGCCCTATATAGGTTTATTTATCGTTGGTATTGTGGCAACAGTTATCCTGGCACTTACCCAGCCAGCCATAGCTGCCATGATGAAACCATTACTGGATGGCGCATTTGTTGAGAAAGACCAGGCGTTTATAGTCTGGATGCCGATTATTCTGATTATACTGTTTAGCTTGCGCGGCTTATCCAGCTTTGCCAGCAGCATGGCATTTGCCTGGGTGTCCAACAAGGTCGTCATGGACTTTCGGCTGGATATGTTCAGCAAGGTACTAACACTACCCACCCGTTTTTTTGATGAGCATACAGTGGGCTCAATCATCTCCAAATTCACCAACGACGTTGCCCAGGTTACTGCATCCGCAACCACCGTTCTGGTCACCATGATCCGCGATACCGTTCAGGTCATCGGACTGACAGCGTGGATGATCTACATAGACTGGAAACTCAGTTTGCTGTTACTGGCATTAGTCCCCCTGCTTGCCGCAGTCATCCATGTACTGGGAAAACGGCTCCGCAACATGAGTACCAAACTGCAAGACAGCTTTGGTGAGCTAAACCACGTACTCAGCGAAAGCATCAGAGGGCAAAAAGAAGTCAAGATATTTGGCGCCCAGGGTTACGAAAACCAGCGCATGCGGGACACAGCCAACTGGGTGCGGCGCTACCAGATGAAGTTTCAGGCAGCCTCATCCATTAGTGTCCCCCTGGTCGAAATCATCAGTGCCATCGTCATGGCATTCATTGTTTATCTCAGTGCCAGCCGGATTGAAAATGACAGTATGACGGTTGGTGAATTTATGTCCTTCTTTGCCGCACTGGGGCTGTTACTGGCTCCCATCAAACGCCTCACAAAAGTCAATGAACCCTTGCAACGCAGCCTGGCAGCAGCAGAAAGTATTTTCACCCTGATTGATACCCCGGGTGAAGTAGAAACAGCCAGAGAAACGACAGGTGACACCTTCGAGGGCAGGATCAGCTTTGAGAATATATCCTTTAGCTACGGCAATAATGACAAACTGGCCATTGACCAGCTTAGCCTGGAAATCCCCGCACACCAGACCATCGCACTGGTAGGAAGCTCCGGTAGCGGAAAAACCACCCTCGCCAACCTGATACCAAGACTCTATGATGTTAGCTCAGGCAAAATCAGCATAGATGGCAAAGATATTCACAGCATTTCACTAACTGATTTAAGAAACAACATAGCCCTGGTCAGCCAGGATGTCATTTTGTTTAATGACACCGTAGCGGCAAATATCTCCTACGGTGAAGCCAAAGAAACCGATAATAAAAGGCTAATCGCTGCCATACGCGCCGCCAACGCAGAAAACTTCATCAAGGAAATGCCAGATGGCATGCAAACCCTGCTTGGAGAAAATGGTCTACGTCTCTCTGGCGGGCAACGCCAGCGCATTGCCATCGCCAGAGCGCTCTACAAAAATGCCCCCATACTTATCCTTGATGAAGCCACCTCAGCACTGGACAGCGAATCCGAAAAACTGGTACAGGAAGCCCTGGAAAACCTCAAACGCAACCGCACGACCATCATCATCGCCCACCGCCTTTCCACCATAGAAAACGCAGACCGCATCGTCGTTATGGAAAAAGGCAAAATAGTAGAATCCGGAACCCACCAGGAACTACTAGCCAGACAGGGAGCCTATGCGAAGCTCTACAACACGCAATATCTGAATGCTACAAGCTGACGCAGAATTCCTGTCAATTTACAATCGGGCTATCAGCCAGCGCCCCCTCTGTTTGATAATACCGATAATTTTATCGGTTGTTACAGAATACCCTGCAAATAGATCTGTCTGAGCAAGCTGCTCTGCTTTCTTCAGGATTTGTTGATTCAATATCGTGGCTTCGCGCAATAGCATGGAATCAAGCTCACTTCGATAGGTGATAAAGAGCCGTTTCATTGACCAATTTCTATCTTTAGTCCCAGACCGGAGAGTACCAGAAGTACTTTATTCAGTTGGATAGTTGGTTTTCCATTTTCCAGTTCTGAAAGAAACCGTAACCCAACTCCGGTTAGCTCTGCTAACTCGACCTGGGTGAGATTGTCCTCCTTGCGTTTATTGCGAACCACTTCACCCAGGGTTCGTGGGGTGTCTATAATTATCCCGTTCGGTAATGTTTTTTCGGTATTCATGCTTCTATGACATAATTTTCCCTTACGGGAATATTATAGCCTGATTGTTTTAATATTGCATAGTATCTTCCCGAAAGGGAATATTATGAGTGTTGTAGATTTATCATGCTAGTTATGATGTCGCACATTTTTCAATATTGAGAAACCAGAAAATCATAGAATAACGTTTATGAAACCCTG
>JALVFC010000449.1 GCA_027030285.1 Thiotrichaceae bacterium
CAAAAGGGAAGCTATCATAAAAATACTGCATTAGCATAGATACTCGAATTCTATAATCTGCAGCCAAAAGCACTTCTCCCTCCCAAAAAAATCATCAAACAAATTGAATCATTCTGTCAAATTTATAATACAAGTTTTCTTAAAAACAACACCATCAAAACACCAACTCAGACGAAGAAGCATGCAACTCATCACACATCTTGCAGTTCCAGCACTCGAACTTGCAGTTTTTGACATATTCTCTCCATTGTTTGAGCTTTTTGGGAGTAAGGGGTCATGTAAACGTAATCATAGTCATTCTTAAAACATATTTGAAACATACGATCTGATAACGAAACTTCTCTTCGCTCCACAACAAATCTAAATATATCCAATAAAAAAGTTTTGTATATAGTTACACTAAAAAGTAGTAGCATCCTTCTCCCCAAATAGACTAATAGTCCCAATAATAGCTAATTTCTTCTATAACTTTTCTTAATGACTATTCTATCCCCTTTATCATGCTGCAAAATACACTGTACCATTAGAAGCAGAATTAAAATCTCCTACTTCGGAGCTATAGTGTCCGGTCATTACTTCTATATCTACACTTCTATCTAATTCTTTATCTAAACCCAAGGTAAAGATGGCTTTCCCACCTTCCGTGGTAGAAGCATCTCCTGCTATGATGCGTATGTTGAGTGTGTCATTATCGGTAATGGTACTTTTGTCACTCTCTACTTCATAGTCTTTACCTTCTTTTAGTGTAGTACTACCGATTGTCACTCTGCTTACATCAAATTGAAACTGTTCTGTACCTTCATATTTGTTGTCATCTACTATACTTAGGTCTGCGATGACAAATGAGCTTCCTTTTTTGATGGTGATGGTTTTACTAGCAAGGGTATAGTCTTCATTCTCTTTGGCTAGGTTACTTAAGGCGGTGTTTGGTTGCAGGGTTATGGTTATGTCTTCTGTGGCTTCATAGGCTTGTCCTTTCTCATCCACCAGATATACGGCTAGACCTTCTGTGTCACCTTCTGTGAAGTGTGAACCTGCTATTTTGATGGTGAATTTTTCTGCGTCACCTAAAGTAATATTTAGCTCACCATTATGCCACTCTTTTATGATGATACTGTTGTCTTTATAGCCTGTGGTCTTGGTACCCTCTATGACAGTTAGCTGTCCTCCGCTATAGACATAAGTATACTTGTCATCTTCGTAGGTGTTGTCGGCTATTTTGGTTTTGGTGCCACTTAGTAATATATTGTCAAAATAGACTTTTCCGATTCCATCACTGTCTTTGATGGTATCACCATTATCTACATAATATGTATCATCTCCACTGCCTCCAAGAAGTCTGTCACCTCCATCTCCACCAAAGAGAGTATCATTACCGGCATTACCCTCTATATAGTCATCTCCTCCATCTCCTCGCAAAACATCGTTGCCGCCATTACCGAACATATAATCAGCTTGATAGGTTCCATCTTCGTGATCAGCCCCTTTTTGACTGCCGAAATAGACCATATGCTGCAAGAAGTTTCCGACATCCACATCTGCATCGACATCGATAAAGTGTGCATCATAGCCAAAGACGCCACCCCAGTTATACCAACTGTTCTCATAAATATCACTTCTAAAAAGTGCGGCTTTTTTGCTGATATATTCATCTGTATAATCTTGAAGGTTTAGGCTGTACCCATTAGGGTTGACACTGGCATCTTTGAATCCAAACTTTCTCACATAGAGTAACTGTTCCAATAATGCTTTATTGCCATTTTTTACTTTACTTACAATATCGCTATCGCTTGGGGAAAGAAGATAATGCACCCGACCATAATTTCTGCCACCTAACTTTACATAAGGTAGGTTATCAGAACTTCTTCCATTTTCTATAAAGGCAGAGAGTACTGCTTCAAATCCATCAGCTCCCTCACCCATAAGGTAATCGAAGCTATATCCTGATGGGAAAACAAAAGTATCGGTA
>JALVFC010000450.1 GCA_027030285.1 Thiotrichaceae bacterium
CGTTTGTGATAATACCTGCGCGCACATTCACCAGGTGATTATTGATAATTTCATTGCCTGTGCCGCGCAGCCAGATACCTGTCACCCAGTTTTTAGGGCGACCTACCATCTGGTTTCTGGCTTTGCCGCGGGTTACTTCGCTGGACGAGATCAGGCAGTTACGGATGGAGATATTTGCGGTTTCCGGCCCTGTGAGAATCACGGGTTTCCAGTTGTGCTCGGAGAACCAGAGAGTCAGACCTTCGAGAGTGATATTTCGGGAATTACCATCAATCAGGAAATTGCCATTAATAGCGATGCTTGAATCTACCGAGCGGATGCGAATGCCTGTTTTGTTGCTCAGGCGGATCTGGCCATATTCCCCTGATTTCTTGAACAGAATGATATCCCCTGGTGCTGCAACACGCGTGGCGCGCTCCAGTTCAGCCTTATTGGTGATAGTGAAGGTACTGACGCCGGTACCGCTATGGTCATTACTGGCGGGCGGTATAACAGGGGAGGGAGTGCTGCCTTCCCCTCGGTTGCGAACGATAATTGGGTTGTGACCTCTTGCCAGATGGTGGGTACGGCTGGGAAAGCGGTTATTTCCCTGATCATTAATGGTATACGCCTCATTGGGAATATTCAGAGTAGGCCCCTGGTTATTACGCAGGCTAACGGAATGAGGGCGGTTTGCCAGCCATTTATGTTGTCCATGCTGAAAAATACGGGTCAGGTATAATTTGATTCCCGGATTGAAGTTATTGGTCGGTGCCAGGTCAACAATATGATTATCGTATAGTTGCAGGTTTTTGACGCCGTTCAGGGTAATGCCATGATCTGAGTTCACCATAACGGTATTGCCTGTGATGCTGGTATTTACAAAGTACCCGTCACTGCCAAAAATTCCCTGTACCGTGCCGCGCTCATGGGCAGCAACTACGGGAGGCTGGGTATGGCTTTGAATAATATTACCGATAATTTTGACATTAATGAGTTGCCCCGCAGAATGTACGTTAGTGGGCGGGATTAGCTGGATAGCATCTTTATGTGCCTCCACACCAGGGCGCTCGGCAACGGCATCATAAATGTTGTTATGCAGTACTTTTACACCATGATGACTGACGCGAATCGCATCTTCTGAATAAAACTGCACCAGATTGTGCTGTACCAGCGTATTCGGTCCGGTTTCCATAATTCCCATTTTCAGATTCATCAGATAATTACTGATGATTTGCCCATTTTTACCGAGCATGCGGATGCCGCTAATCCACTGCTGTGGGTTGCCACTGTAATGGCGTCGCATGGTATTTCTGTTGACGCGCACCGTGGATAGAATACAGTTGCGAATATAGATATTAGATGTTGATTTTCCAGAGATAATGATATATCTGCGACTAACGTCACTATTCCACAGCTGCATATTCTCGATGAGAATGGTATTGGATGAGCCATCAATCACGATGCTGATCTGAATTGGAATATCAGTATTAAAGGACTTGATTCGCAACCTTGATTTATTAATGATAAATACATTGCCATAGTTGCCAGCGCGTGCAATGAGGATAGTGTCACCGGCATTGGCAAGTTTGATTGCCTGTCTTAATTCAGCAGCATTAGTGACCCGGTGTACCTGATTAAGGGGAGCTGCTGCCCGTTTTCTGGCTGGGGTTACAGCAACCCGGTTAGAGACCGTAGGGATGGTGTCTGGTTCTACTGGTGAGGATTTAACAGGGGATATGGTTACATTGGTTAGTACCTCCGTGTCATCCGGTTTTACAGCGGGTGAAGTTGATACAATTGGAGGTATGGAGGCAGTCGGTATTGGTGCTTTGCTTGTGCGGGCAGAGTTTGCGTCCTGAACAATCTGCTCAGTCTTATCCGGTGTCGCCTCATGAGTGATTTTGCTAAAGTGATTATGCCCAAGGTCTATACTTTCATAGACTTCAGGCGGAATGTTAAACAAAGGTGCCTGGTT
>JALVFC010000451.1 GCA_027030285.1 Thiotrichaceae bacterium
TAACTCGCTGGTGTATTGCAAGGTCACCACTGAAACCCAGCATGTAACGGGGGTTGAAATGGAAGCCTTAACCGCTGTACAGATTACCCTGCTGACAATTTATGACATGTGCAAGGCAATTGATCGCGGCATGTCAATACATGATGTCAGACTGATCGAAAAAAGGGGCGGAAAATCAGGTGACTGGAGATATGATCCAGCTCAACAAGACGCTTGATAAACTGTGATAGTGTTCTACAATAGGTAAATACAATATGTTATTGTCGATAGGTAATAATTATTAAGCAGTATTCTTTATAATTATATGAAAAACATAGTTTTTATTATTTCTATATCCCCGTTTATCCAGGAGTCACTATTATGAACCCCAAATCAGTCAAGCACCACTTCATAAGCAGCCTGTTGCTTATTGTTGGTTTGTTTATTACAACTACTTCTTTCTCCGCACCACAGCTAAAAGTTTATGCTGTTACCAATGTAAAAACCGGAGATTCGTTAAATATGCGAGCATGGCCAAGTACCAAATCGCGTATTATTTTGGCAATTCCACATAACGCAAAATGGGTTGCCAGCACCCGCCAGCCTGTAAAAAAAGGCAATGCAAGCTGGCAACAAGTCAACTGGAATGGTATCAGCGGCTGGGTGAATACACGCTACCTGAAATATGATGCAGAAAGCACACGCAAGGCACTGGAACGCAGAAATCACCGACTCAGAACACAAGGCAGAAATGTCGTGAACCGCACAACCACGACGCACGCAACAGCAGTGAATACTGCGACACAAACTGGTAAAGTGATAATGGAATGCGGGGGTAACTCACCATTCTGGAATGTCAGTATGGATTTCACCGGCAAACGTATGAAAGTAAATATGCGTGATGGAAAGCCGGCTTTCAATACTCCCGTATATTTCCGAAAATGGCTAAGGCAAAGTAATAAAATGGTTGTGAATGGCGGTCGTGGACGCAATGCGGTACGTGCCACTCTCACGAAAACCAATGCCTGTACCGATGGCATTACCAATATCAAATACCCGTTTGCAGTTGAAGCAACCATCGGCGGCAACCGCAAGGTTAGTGGTTGTTGCAGAAGCGTACAGCACTAACTGACTAACGTGCCTGATGCCACCGTGTATCAGGCCGTAATCAGGCATAATACCAGATCAAAACCGGGCTCGGTACCACTGCTGGAACATCAGCACATGCCATAAATAAAATGACCAGTCTGACTTTCCTGCTACATGCTCGCGCCATTTCTCCTGAATAGGCGAAACGTGAAAAAAGCCTTCCTGACGCATGCGGCTCTCATCCAGCAAATCTTCCGCCCAGTCCCGCAGCGGCTTCCTTAACCAGGAATCAATAGGCACACCAAAGCCCATTTTGGGGCGATCTATCATCGCCTGCGGCACATGCTGGTATAGCACCTGGCGCAAAGGCCATTTTTCCTTGCCTTCCCTGACCTTGATGGTAGTCGGCAACGTCCAGGCAAATTCCACCACCCGATGATCCAGCATCGGTACCCTGCCCTCCAGGCTTACTGCCATGGCACAGCGATCCACCTTCACCAGAATATCATCAGGCAAATAAGTTAACTGGTCCAGGTACATAAAATTCCTGCGCGGATCGGGATCGAAGTCATTGACTATCTGATTTTGCTCATCAAATACACTGGAAACCGATTTAGCGCCTTTCACCAGATTGAGTGGATTCTTCCAGATAGATGCCACATAGTGATAAATATCATCGACATTTTTTGCCCGCAGAAAAACGGCAAGATTTCGAATCTGACCGGGTGAAACATACGGTTTGTGAACTTTATTTAATACCGGATTAAACAGAGATAACAGGCTATTGAGTACCGGTGCAGGCAAGAAATCCACCCCCTGCCCCAGAGCGGAGCGCAAGGGTGCGGGCAAATGAGCAACCTTGTCCCACATATGCATAGCCGTCTGGTA
>JALVFC010000452.1 GCA_027030285.1 Thiotrichaceae bacterium
TTATCTGGGTCCGGCGTATGCGCATAAAATGGTGACTACGGCGCAAGCGCATCAGGTCGAAATTGCACTGAATACCACCGTCACCGCCTTGGGAGCAGGCGGGCTATTAACCCTGTCGACACCCCAGGGCAAGCAACAGCTACAGGCAAAACGGGTAGTCATTGCTTCGGGAACGCGTGAAACACCACGCGCACCACGCTTTGTTTCGGGTCAACGCCCGCAAGGTATTGTGACCACCGGTGCCTTGCAATCAATGGTGTATTTAAGCCGTAAAAAGCCGTTTAAATACCCCGTGATTGTCGGTACCGAATTAGTCTCTTTTTCAGCCATTGCAACCTGTCGCCATGCCGGGATCAAGCCGCTGGCGATGCTTGAGAAAAATACCCGCATAACCGCTTATGCACCACTGTCTCTTTATCCCAGGTTATTGGGTATAGACGTGCTGTTAGACTCTCAAATTGAAAGTATCGAAGGTAAACAACAGGTTACCGGGGTGAATATAAAAGATGCTCATGGCAACCAGACGTCCATCGCGTGTGATGGTGTGATATTTAGCGGACAATTTACGCCGGAGGCTTCATTGGCAAGAATGGGGCATCTGGCAATTGATCCGCGCACTCAGGGGCCGATGATAGATCAGTATGGGCGTTGTTCTGATCCGGTTTATTTTGTTGCCGGTAATGGTCTGCGCCCGGTGGAAACCGGTGGCTGGTGTTGGCGAGAAGGCGAGCAGCTAGCCAGCTATGTGGCACAGAGTCTTGCACAGCAGTTACCCGATGTGACACACCAGATCGATTTTGATATTCAAAGTAGTGCCATAAAATATCTGGTGCCGCAGAAGCTTTCGCTAGCATCATCGGATGATATACCTGCGGGGATGCAAACCTTGCAATGTCGTGTGACCCGGGAAGTAAAGGGCGAATTGAGTATGCATCTGGATGGTAAGAAAATCTTTTCCAAACAGATACATGCCTTGCCTGAGCGGCGCCTGTTATTGCCTATGCCCGCTTTACAGGGCTTGTCTGACAATGCCGTCTACACGGTGTTGTTTAACGCTAAATAAGCTGATTTAATCGCGTATTTTAATACACCCCCCCTGGTTTTTTATCTTTTTGGAAGAAATAATAGTTTTAAGCGTTGAAGATTGCCATAATTCATGGCCTCATGACATTTTGTGGAGTACTAGCCTTGTCTCAAGCTCAAATAATTAGTGGAACCGATTTTTCTGCCAAGCTTAGAAGTAATATCAAACGCAAAGTCACCACCCTAAAAGATAAACATGGCATTACGCCGGGTCTGGCGGTGGTGCTTGTCGGTGAAGATCCAGCAAGCCAGATATACGTGCGTAATAAAGGCATTCAAACCAAAGAAGCAGGCATGAATTCCTATGAATACAAGCTGGATGCTGATACCTCACAGGATGAATTGCTTGCCCTGATTGATGAGTTAAACAAGAACCCTGATGTTCATGGTATTTTGGTGCAATTACCCGTGCCCAAACATATTGATGAACATGCGGTGATAAATGCCATTGCGGTAGAAAAGGATGTTGATGGTTTTACCTTGCTGAATGTTGGTTTATTAGCCACCGGTTCGCAGGATGCGGTGGTTCCGTGTACACCTCTGGGTGCCATGATGATGTTAAAAGATCATCTGGGCGATTTATCGGGCAAAAAAGCTATTGTGGTAGGGCGCTCCAATATTGTTGGCAAACCGATGGCAGCACTCTTGTTAAAAGAAAGTTGTACCGTAACGATTGCGCATTCACGCACCCAAAACCTGCCCGATGAATGTCGTCAGGCCGATATCCTGGTCGCCGCTGTTGGTCAGCCCGAAATGATTAAAGGTGATTGGCTAAAACCAGGGGCAACAGTGATTGATGTTGGCATTAATCGCATCGAAAAAGAAGCAGGTGGCACGCGATTAGTGGGTGATGTGGAATTTGCAT
>JALVFC010000453.1 GCA_027030285.1 Thiotrichaceae bacterium
CCAGGAATATAGGGCGCATCAAAACCACTTAAGGTTTTGCTTTTTATAATAATGTCTTTGAGGATTTTATTGACGGCATGACCAATGTGAATACTGCCGTTGGCATAGGGAGGGCCATCATGCAGGATATACTTGGGGCGGTCCGCACAATGTTCACGTAATTGTTGATATAAATCTACCTCATCCCATGCCTTGAGCATTTCCGGTTCTTTTTGAGCCAGGTTGCCACGCATGGGAAATTTTGTTGAAGGCAGATTTAGCGTTTTTTTATAGTTGATTTTTTCAGTCACTTGCTTTTATCCAATCCAGTGAATGGTTCAAGCGCGTAAGAATAACAAGTTTTCCATGCGATGGCATGCCATTCTTGGTAACAAATTGACGAATCAGGGACACTACACAGCTTGATAAACAGCGGAGGCAATAAGTTTTTGAATATCAGGGATGCTGTAAATGCATCCGTGTAAGCTCTGCGGCAGCATCCATGCTACTGAAAACTTAAGAATCAACAACCTACTGCCTTGCACAACATTACACTGATGAGTAGTTGCGAATCAGGAGTCATGTTTAACTTTTGATGTTGGAATTTTTCTGTTTTGTTGTGCAAAGATTGTTTCATTCCCATAAAAAACAGGCCTGGGAGAAATTCTGATATCGTCGATAAAGGCATATTCATCCTGTTGTGGTGCCCAGTAGGGACCACTGCCACCAAAAAATGTGGCAAACAGCAAACGATCAATTTCCAGGCGATCTACATTTCTAAACCGCATTCCTTGTCTATTTAGCACCAGTTTGCCATCCAGCCAAGTTTTAATGACACCATTCCTGTGCCCCGGCTGGTTGAGTAACACCATAGTTTGTACTGTATGCCAACGCCCTAAAGTAATTGGTTTTTTCATGGCAAGCGGCATGACATCACCATATTTTCCAGGCTGGTCAGGATGATAAACATACTGCACCAGCTTGCCATCTTTATCCCACATCATGCGTACACTCCAGCCATCTGCACCATTGGGTATGGCGCCATTGGTATTGGATTTTCCTCCGCCGATACCGGGCAACTTACCACCCTTTACAAAGTGAAAACCATGTGGAAATTTAAAACGATAACCGTAATAGAGTTTATTGAATTTTTTGCCCAGTTCAGGCTTCCAGTTCACGCAATGTCCCGGGCTATAACAACCAGATACACCACTACGATAATGAATTTGTAACCCGTTACCCTGGTATGCTCCTTCACCAGAAACCACATGAAGCAGATTTTTACCCATCTGCCAGTTTGGGCAATGCCAGTCTTTACGAAAGGCTTCATCTGAATACCTGCCGACGGGCTCATTATCAAAGTTTATTATCCAGGGCTTGCCTTCTGCCAGTGGCGTTTTACCTGTACAGTTTCCTTTAAGATAAAAATTTTTGTAATACTCATCCTTACCAGAGACACCATAGTGACGAGGCGTTTTCAGCTTCAACACATAGTCCCAAACAGGATGATCATGCGCTGGCAGTGGTGCGCCGTTATAAACCACTATCTTTTTTTGCCATTTGCGTAACCGCTGATCCCAGTAAAGTTTTCCGGCATACGCATATTTTTTTTGCGTGACATCATGATAGCGCTGTACGTAAACATCGATTGGCTCAGCAAAAAGGACCCCCGATGTGAGCAAAATTCCAATCAATAATAATAATGCCAATGGCAGCATTCTATCCATTTCCTTACTACCCCTGTTTACCCGTAAAACCCGGCGATAATAACCGCTTCGGTCTGCCTATGTTCTGTGTAATATTTGTATAGTTATATGGTCAGACTTCGCCAGCTTACTCTTTATTAAGTGAACTGCTACTTAATCAATACTGTAACTACCCAGACTAATAGACATTTTTTCAATAATTTTTCTTCCTCGAAAGAAAAAAATACGCATAATGGACTCACTTCCTAACTTGAGATTTAATAATGACGATTGAAGAAAAGCTAAAGCAACGTGCCGACTCAAAATGTGAACTCTGTGGCTCTGAAGCTGCGCTTAGCAGCTATGAAATCCCTCCAGTGACTGAAGCCACTGTGGAAAACTGTGTTTTAGTGTGCGGCACTTGCCGTGAACAGATTGAAAACCCGGAAAAAATGGATGCCAATCACTGGCGCTGCCTGAACGACAGTATGTGGACTCCTGAGCCAGCGGTACAGGTAATGGCATGGCGTATGCTGGACAGGCTACGTGCTGAAGGCTGGCCTCAGGATTTGCTGGACATGCTCTATCTGGAGCCGGAAGTACAGCAATGGGCTGAAGATCAGGGCAGCACAGGTAATGATGAAGATACTCAGCCACCCACACTGGATAGCAATGGCGCAACGCTCGAATCTGGAGACAGTGTTACACTAATCAAGGACCTGGTGGTAAAAGGCGCCAATTTCACAGCCAAGCGAGGCACTGTAGTACGCAATATTTCACTGACAGATAACCCTGAACAGATTGAAGGTCGGGTAAATGGCACACGGATTGTTTTGCTATCATGTTTTTTAAAGAAACAGAGCAACTGACAGGACTCACTGTGAAGAAGCATATGCCTCTCTATTTCACTTTTCTGTTACTTTTCCTGCCTGCACTGGCATATGCCTCTATACACCAAAGTGCCTTTCAGGAACTTGATTATTATTTGCACGAGGCAATGGATGAGACTGCCATGAGTGATTTTGAGCAAGTCACTAATGCTGTCAAAAATAATATTTTCTGGAAAAATAAGACTGGAAAGAATAAGTATCAAAATGCTTATAAACGCTCTTACCCCTTTTTCCAGAAGCTTCGTCGCGATGATATTCCTGCCTTTGTTTTTCTTATTCCCAGCTTGGAATCCGGCTGGCATCCCACCAAAGGTAATCCGGCATCGGATTATGGCTACTGGCAGATGGTGAGTGAAGTGGTCACAGAGATTAAGCAACTGGATGAAGCTTCGGATGCACTCAGAGATGCCCACCCTGACAAAATTCGCTCAGATCCTGAACTCAGCACGGAAGCAGCCTTAATTCATATCAAGCGCTATTATTTTTATTTTCGACATGTTGCCAATTTCCCTGAAGCTGACGCCTGGTTATTCTCAGTTACAGCCTTTAACTGGGGTGCAGGCAATGTAAAAGCCATGCTTGAGGAAGTCAAAATAAATAACAGCGGTGTTTCAAGTATCAGCTTTGCTGCTTTCTATCACTACCTGTATCAAAGCAGCGAGATGAATCCTGACGATAAATCCATGCGGGTTGCACTGGAGTACTTACCTAACTTATGGAATATGGCTTTATTGCTTACCCCGTTAGAAAACACGCATCAGCCTGCAAAGTAACTATTCGGCAAACAGAGCACTGACCCTTTGCAAATCCTCTTTGGTATCCACACCATGATGCGGAGCATCCTCAATAATGCCCACCTGAATTTCAATGCCGTGGTATAGCGGTCGCAGCTGCTCAAGTGATTCTGTTTGCTCAATAGCACAGGAAGGAAGTAGCGGGATTTCCTGCAAGGTTTTGACGCGATAGGCGTACATACCCAAGTGGCGATAGTATAGCCCTGAGCGGGCTACTTGCTGTTTGCTTGCAGGAGGCCACTGAAAACTGTCACGCCCCCAGGGAATGGGAGCCCGACTAAAGTAATGCGCCTTGCCTTCGGCATTCATTACGACTTTAACGATATTCGGATTGAATATATCTTCCTGTGTATGAATCGGTGTTGCCAGGGTTGCTATTCCGGCATCACTTTTGCCAGCCAGGGCAGCTAGAAACTGTATAACCTGTGGGGGCATGAGTGGCTCGTCTCCCTGCAGATTCAACACGATATCGTCTTTAGCCCAGCCCTGTTTTTCGCTAACTTCTGCCAGCCTGTCAGTACCTGACACGTGATCGTCGCGCGTCATCACGACCTGCCCACCAAAACCTTCGACCTCTTTCTGGATGCGAGCATCATCCGTTGCCACACAGATACTGCTAATTCCGGTTTTTTGCGCTTGCTGGTAAACCCGTTCAATCATGGTTTTTCCTGCAATTAATTTAAGGGGTTTACCGGGAAGTCGGGAGGAGTTGAAGCGAGCAGGAATGACTATATGACAGGTATCAGGCATAAGTAGTTAAGTCGTAAAGCTTTCTTCGGCGCTGGCTAGACAGAAGGCTGTCTGAGAACTAGCTTTTAAAAAACACAGCAACAACATATAGTGTTTTTTATTACAATGACCACTATATATTGATTAAAATTTTAAGAAACTTAGTTCTCGGACAAGCTCCTAGACGTTAAAGGATGAACCGCATCCACAGGTCGTTGTGGCATTCGGGTTACGAATCACAAACTGCGCACCTTCCAGACCTTCGGTATAGTCAATTTCAGCACCTGCCAGATACTGGAAACTCATCGGGTCAACCAACAACTGTACACCACCTTTTTCAACAACCGTATCACCCTCATCTACGGTTTCAGCGAAGGTAAAACCATACTGAAAACCGGAACAGCCTCCGCCACTGACGAAAACGCGCAGTTTCAGCTCATCATTATCTTCTTCTTCAATCAGAGATTTGACTTTTGCAGCCGCAGCATCAGTAAAGTTTAGCAATGCATCATCTTCAGCTGTTGCAGCAGGGTCAGCTATTTCAACGCTCATAGGTAAATCCTCAACATAAAATCTATAGATAAGCAGGAAACTATCATCTAGGCGCTACGCTCGCAAGTAACAACATCTTTATTGCGAGCTTTGCAGGTAAGATAGAAGATCATCCGCAGAGATGCATGCCACCGTTGGCACGCAAATTAACAACCCATTTACATAAACCAGGGGTAGCCGCTCTCGCTGCCAGGGTGGAACTTTCGCTTCTTGCAACAGATTTTTTAACGAAAGTGTATGTTTTCGACCCGCCGGGCGTATGCGCTCGCCCCCCTTACGAAAGCGCACCGTAAGAGAGATTTCATGCTCCAGTAAAATGCCTGTCAATGCTCCCAGGTCTTCTGGGTGCAATTCACCCCAGTGCTTGATTTCAATAGTTTTCTGCAAATCCCAGCTCATTGGTAGTTGATGTAATAAAGCTGCCACCTCGGGTAATGGCGACATAATATACACATCATCACGATAGCGGCGCACTTCTGCACCCTGCCAGTGAACCAGCGGGCTGGCATGCCTGGCACTAGCAAATACATTGTCCAGAATTTGCTGTAACTGAATCTCGGATGGTGCACGAAAGCCGGCGTTCTTGATCCACTGCCGAATAGTGGCTTTTCTTTTGACAACGGGGAGAGTATTCACTGCAACAGCTGACAGGGTATGCGGCTTTGAACCTGTCAAACTCTTCAACTCGTTATCTACATAAGATGCCAGCAGCTCGCTTGCCTCAGCCTGCAACCTTGCCACACGTGACAGGGTTGAGCCCAGCGCAGGCCAATGCTGTTTCAATAGGGGAATCACCGCATTACGCAAAAAATTTCGATCAAAACGCGGATCGCTATTTGTCGGGTCGGTGATGTATTCCAGGTTATGACGGTGTGCATAACCCTCAAGCACTGCTCTTCTATAAGGCAATAGCGGACGTACATGATAGCCACTGGCAAAGGGCTGTTTTTCAGGCATGGCTGCCAGCCCGTCCAGCCCGCTACCGCGTAATAGCTGTAGCAAAACAGTTTCCACCTGATCGCACTGATGATGTGCAGTGAGGAGCGCTTCATTATGCTGCAAACAGTCTGCCAGTGCCTGATAACGAAATTTGCGCGCTATGGCCTCATGACTCTCCCCAGTCATTTTACGCAGTTGCAGGCTTATGGTTTTATGTTCAATACCAAGGGAGTCAGCAACCTCCTGGCAATGCACTGCCCAATCAGTGGAGACAGCTTGCAGACCATGATCTATATATACCGAACGGATAGCCAGGGAGGGATTTTTTGCCTTCATCTGTGCAAAAAGATGCAGCAACACATGAGAGTCGAGACCACCACTGTAGGCAATCAGATATTTGCCCGATTCAGGGTGTGTTAAAAAGAACTGTTGAGAAAAGCAGGTAACAGACAGCGTAGGCGCAGCCACATTACTCTTCAAACTTGCCATAAGCCATCAGACGCTTGTAGCGGCGCTCTAGCAGTTTGTCCATACTTAACGCCTTCAGGTCACGCAAGCCACTGATTAGTGCTTCACGTATACTCTGGCAGGTGGCATCAAAATCCCGGTGTGCACCACCCAGCGGTTCTGGAATAATCTGGTCAATCAGACCCAGCTTTCTGAGCCGGGCTGAAGTAATGCCCAATGCTTCAGCAGCATCAGAGGCTTTTGCCGCGTCTTTCCACAAGATAGAAGCACAACCCTCTGGGGAGATAACCGAGTAAGTCGCATATTCCAGCATCATGACTCGATCAGCTACTGCAATTGCCAATGCACCGCCCGAACCACCTTCACCAACCACAGTCGCAATCACCGGTGTTCTGAGTTTTGACATCTCAAACAGATTTCTGGCAATCGCTTCACTCTGCCCTCTTTCCTCGGCACCAATGCCAGGATAAGCACCGGGTGTATCAATAAAGGTAATAATCGGCAGATGAAACTTTTCCGCCAGCTTCATTAGACGTAACGCTTTCCGGTAACCTTCAGGTCGGGGCATACCAAAATTTCGATATACTTTTTGTTTGGTATCACGACCTTTCTGATGACCGATAACCATCACCGGACGGCCTTCAAAACGTGCCACACCCGCCACAATAGCAGGGTCGTCTGCATAAGCACGATCACCATGCAACTCCTGAAAATCGCTAAACAGCCTTTCAATCAGATCAGAGGTATAAGGTCTACCGGGATGCCTGGCCAACTGTGAAACCTGCCACGAGCTGAGCTTGCTAAAGATAGATTTGGTAAGTGAATCCACCTTGGTTTCAAGGCGGCTAATTTCTTCTCCAATATTGACATCTGAACTATCAACATAGCGTAGTTCTTCAATTTTCGCTTCCAGTTCAGCAATCGGCTGTTCAAAATCAAGATAATCAGAATTCAAATTCATAAGTAGCAACATTAAAGATTGTCATGGTGACAGCGATATTACATGCCTTATCCAAAAAATACCATGTTCACACCAACACTGTGTCTCCACATAGCATCAGCATACTCAAAAAAGACTATTCCCGGGAAGTAGTGACTCCAGCCTGTGTTTACAGAAAACAGAAAAGCTTCTGCAATCCTATAAGAATCATAATCTAAGCTTATTCAAAACTTTAGCCACTAATCGGGAATATCCAGTCACCTATCATGTAGAGGATGGCGAAAAGTCAACCGCCAGCTATAACATGCAGAGTGGCAGTTGGGAATCCTGTCACTTTCTTCTTCCTCAAACCAAGCTATACGGAAAGAGTCAAATGAAACACTCGTCTAAAACGGATGTTTAAAGATGTTTAAAAAGGAAGGAAATATAAAACCAAAGACAGAAACCTAATTTTACTACATTCAAGGATGATCGTATTAAAACCAGCCAGACAGGAATCACCCCACACCCTCGAATTATTAGCTGATACAGCTTGCAATTATGTTGCATGAAACGTAACTATTCAGCGTAATCCGTAACTGCCCAGATTGCGCTCGTGTTGTTCGAGTTCAAGGCGAAAGCGCGGAGTTTATAAGCATAAATGAGCACTTTCAACGCTGAAATCGGACAACACGAGTGCAAGCTGAGTAGTTACCATGAAACAAGCTGAGCATGGAGATATTATGACTTCTATTAACAACCACCATAACAGTCACGCATGGAGCAACGACAGCCATCGCTCACGTTCACGACATTCACATAGATCCTCTATCGACCCTGATCAAAAAAGCGAACATCACCGATCATGTCGTAGCAGACACGGCAGAGGCAG
>JALVFC010000454.1 GCA_027030285.1 Thiotrichaceae bacterium
AGTTCGGTCACCTTTCTGGATAAGGTATTTCTACCTAGCCCCAATAATTCTGCAGCTTCTTTTTTTTTGCCACCAGTGGTTTGCAAAGCTGCCTTGATCATAATGCTTTCATAGGTGGGGGTTGTTTTGTCTAACAGTCGCACTTCACCTTTTTTTAGTTGCTGCAAGGCAAAATCGGATAAAGCCTGTTCCCAGTTGTTGTTTTCTTCGTTCTGTATCTCTTCAAAAAATTCTGCTGGAAGGTCATCAATAGAAATGTCTTTGCTAGCGACCATAACGGTTAGCCATCTTGCTGTGTTTTCCAGTTGCCGAATGTTTCCCGGCCAGTATTGTTTCTGTAAATGCTCAATGGCTTCAGGGTCTATGTTTTTCATTTCAACATTCAGTTCACGTGATGACTGCTTTAGAAAGTGTTGTAATAGTAGCCCAATATCCTCGGGACGTTCTCGTAGTGCAGGCGAATGTACATTAATAACATTCAGGCGGTGATACAGGTCTTCCCTGAATAGATGGTCTTTGACACGTTGCTGTAAATCCTGATGTGTTGCTGCTACGATGCGAACATCAACTTTCACAGGTGTATGTCCACCAACCCGGTAGAACTCTCCATCGGCAAGTACTCGCAGCAAGCGTGTTTGGAGTTCCGCTGGCATATCACCAATTTCATCCAGAAACAGGGTGCCTCCGTCAGCCTGTTCAAAGCGCCCCTTGCGTTGGGCGTGAGCACCCGTAAATGCGCCTTTTTCATGTCCAAATAGCTCTGACTCCAGTAGGTCTCTGGGAATAGCTGCGGTGTTGATAGCGATAAAAGGCTTGTCTGCACGAGGGCTGTGTGTGTGCAATGCTTTAGCGATTAGCTCCTTGCCTGTGCCTGATTCTCCGGTAATTAATACTGAGATGCTGGATTGAGAAAGTCTGCCAATGGCGTGAAATACTTTTTGAATCGCTGCTGATTTACCAATAAAGTGCTGTGAGGGGATTGAGACAATGGGCTCACTGCCAGAATCGGCTGGGACTTGTTGCTCACGCTGTTCCATGGCTCGCTTGGCAACTTCTACAACTTCAGTAATGTCAAAAGGTTTTGGTAAATATTCAAATGCTCCTGATTTAAAGGCGGTAACGGTAGTGTCCAGGTCAGAATGCGCCGTCATAATAATGACAGGGATTTCTGGATAGTCCTGTTGCAACGCCTGCAAGAACTCAAATCCGTCTGTACCAGGCATGCGAATATCACTAAAAATAATAGATGGCTGGATTGTTTTAAGTGTTCTGAGTGCATCATCGGCACTACTGAAAACAGTGACTGGTATGGATTCTCGTTGCAGTGATTTCTCCAGTACCCAGCGTATGGACTTGTCATCATCGACGACCCAGACTTCAGCATTTTTTTTCATTGGACACCTGTTGTTTGTGATGAATTGGGATAATGATACTAAACACTGTTTGGCCAGGTTTTGACTGAAATTCAATCAAACCATTGTGTTGATTAATCAGTGACTGGGCAATAGACAGACCGAGACCAGTTCCATCTGCTCGCCCGGTAATCATAGGGTAGAAAATACTATCTTGGAGCTCTTCAGGGATACCACGTCCATTATCTATAATCTGGATATTGAGAACTAGTGGATGGTTTGCCTGGCGGATGGTGAAGTTGCGAATCACGCGCGTTTTTAGTGTAATATCTCCTTCGCCTTCCAGTGAGTTGATAGCATTATTGATAATATTCAATATGACCTGCACTAATTGGTCCCTGTCACCCGTAATTTCAGGGATACTAGGGTCATAATTTGTGTGTAATGTGATGCCTTGTGGTAAGTTTGCTTGTGATATTTGCCGGGCATGCTCTAGTACTTCATGGATATTAACCTGAGTTTTCCGCAGAGGCTGGTTAGATCCCAGCATGTTATCTACCAGCTTACTCAAGCGGTCTGCCTCAGAAATAATAATACTAGTATATTCCTTGACAGCTTCATCATCGAACTCTATTTCCAGTAGCTGAGCAGCGCCTCTGAGTCCCCCCAGTGGGTTTTTTATTTCGTGTGCAATACCACGTAGTACAGTTTGGTTAGTGGTTTGTGTGTCAATTAAATGGGCCTCACGAGCGATTCTAAGTTGCCTGTCTACCTGGGTGACTTCAAATAAAACAGCACGCACATCATCACGCTCACTAATAGTGCTGATAACAAAATCCACATTAATACTTCCTTTTTGTCCTGGCATAGTAAGTTTGCCGCCACGATTGACATGGCTCTGCCGAGTCCGCAGGGTCTGTGCAATATGTACTTCCAGATCAGGACTGGAAATCAACGAGTAGATGATCTTGTTTTCAATGCGATAAAAGCTCTTGCCCAGCATTTCTTCAGCTGCCTGGTTCATATAGCGGATTTTCAGGTCAGTATCTGTTACCAAAATAGCAGTAACCAGGGAATCCAGAATTTCAGGTTTGGAAAGTGGCATACCCATGTGATTTGAGGTTCAATTTAGTTTACCGAAGCCATGTTATCGCCCCCGCCTAAGGCTGATGAGAAGAGTGGTAAGTCGAGCCTGAAGGCAGTGTAGCCTGATTATTCCTGTTGAGGAACTTCCAATTGGTGAGAAGGTCGGGGAGAACGGGGTCAATGTGTTATTAACCCCGTTCTGGACTGTATGGGCAAACATGACAAGTTTGCCCGGAAGAGGGCTTAATTCAAGATGTAAGCTCTTTCATCATGCTCTCCAGTATCCAGTCCTTCAACTTCAACATCCTCACTAACGCGCAATCCTATAGTCAGTTTAAGGATCATCAGCAGAATGAAGGTAACTACACCGGTATAGATCAGTGTTGCACCAACACCCAACGCCTGTACAGATACCTGTCCTGCGATACTTTCAATACCGTCACCGAAACCTGCACCGCCAAGGCTGGTTGAAGCAAATACACCTGTTAGCAGTGCGCCAACAATACCGCCAATGCCGTGTACACCAAAGGCATCCAGAGAGTCATCATAACCTAGCATTTGCTTTAGTTTTGTTGCACTGAGGTAGCACAGGAAGCCAGAAGCAGCACCGATGGCTATGGCACCCATAGGGCCAACAGCACCAGAAGCTGGCGTAATAGCAACCAGTCCAGCCACAGCACCAGAGGCGATACCCAGTCCGCTAGGCTTACCATGGAAAATCCATTCTGCAAACATCCAGGTTAAAGCAGCAGCAGCTGTTGCGATTTGTGTCACTGCCATTGCCATACCAGCAACGTTGTCAGCCGCAAGTTCACTACCTGCGTTAAAGCCGAACCAGCCAACCCACAGCATGGATGCACCGATAATAGTGTAAGTCAGGTTGTGTGGAGGCATAGCCGTTTTACCGTAGCCTTTACGCTTGCCAAGTACGATAGCAGCAACCAGACCAGCAATACCTGCATTGATATGTACAACCGTACCGCCAGCGAAGTCGAGGATGCCTTTGCCGCCTAACCAGCCGCCATCACCCCATACCCAGTGTGTGATCGGTGCGTAAACAATGATTAACCATAGAGACATAAAGATCAGCATGGCAGAGAACTTCATTCTTTCCGCAAAAGCACCAACGATAAGCGCAGGTGTAATGATGGCGAATGTCATCTGGAATACCATAAACACAGTCTCGGGAATGGTGCCGCTAAGCGAATCGACAGTTACCCCTTTGAGGAACATTTTGTCAAGACCACCCCAATAAGCACCTTCTCCACCGAATGCGATGCTATAACCGATAACCACCCAGAGAATAGTCATCAGGGACGTAATGGCAAACAGCTGTACGAAGGTAGACAGGGCGTTTTTACTACGCACCATGCCACCATAAAACATCGACAGACCAGGAATGGTCATAAACAATACCAGTACAGTGGCAACCAGCATCCAGGCAGTATCACCTGAAGACAATGTCGGTGCATCGTCAGCAAAAGCCAGTGCAGGCATCAGCATGGCAGTACTAAACAGACCAAGCAGTGATTTCATAAATTTCATTTCAGTCATCTCCGTTAAAGTGCATCGGGACCGGCTTCACCGGTACGAATACGAATGGTTTGTTCAATTTCGGCAACAAAGATTTTTCCATCACCAATTTTGCCGGTATTGGCAGCTTTTGAAATAGCCTCGATCACCTGATCGACTTGGCTTGAATCAACGGCTGCTTCAATTTTTACCTTTGGCAGAAAATCAACAACATACTCAGCACCACGATACAACTCGGTGTGACCCTTCTGACGCCCAAAGCCTTTAACTTCAGTGACAGTAATACCTTTCACGCCGATTTCAGATAATGCTTCGCGCACATCGTCGAGCTTGAAAGGTTTGATAATTGCAGTAACCATTTTCATAAGAAAACCTCCTAATGGTTGAAATTAACTCGTGTTAATTTCGGAAGAAAAACTCTCCCACGCAAGTGCGGGAGAGCCAAACTGACTAAAGTTTAAAGATCGAGAGAGTGTGACCAGGAAACAGAAACACGAAGATCATTATCACTAATAGTTGTTCCGCCTGATGTCTTATCCAGGGCAAAGGTAAAGTCATTTTTACTTAAGCTGATTTGTCCATGGTTATAGTCATCGCCAGCATTGTCATCAAAATCATAATGACCAAGTGTGGCCCCTAAAGACAAACCAGGTTTAATTTCTGTGCTTCCGCTTATTGAATAGTAGAGGTCGCCTTTGCTGAACTCAGGTGTGTTGTTATCATCAGACCCAAGAGTGTAAGCAACACCAAGAGATACTGCGCCAAACCCCAGGCTACCATTCACTTCATTGAAGTATTCACTGGTACCTACAGGATAGCGATAATGTGTAAAGCCGATGCTATAGTCTGCAGCTCCTATTTTTCCGCCATATGCACCATATAGATCAAGTTCGTATTCACTAGCTCCACCGAAATCAACATTTGACGCCCAGGTGCCGATAGAAAAACCATTTCCAAAGTCATAGTCCAGTCCTCCTGAGATAGCGGCTTGGTCAAGAGTCTGTGAAACACCACGCCAGATATAGTTGCTGGCAACACCAACATTTGCACTTGCACCAGCAAAAGCTGAAGAAGTACCCAGTACAGCTGCAACAGCTGTAGCAGATAAAAGTAATTTAATTTGTGGTTTCATTTTGAAGTTCATTCCGTGTTGTTAAAAAAGAAAGTCCCCACCAAAGATAAGCAAGCACTGTGCCAAATTTTATAACTATTTAAAATGAATCACTAAAATTACCACACTGATGTTTTTATGCACATGCTTGTTGTTATTAGCCAACAGGGATGAAGAGAGGGTGTGCGATTTTAGTGCGTACTGCACCAATTCAGGGCAAAAATAGATTTGATTTTCCTGCCCTCAGAAGAGGGATTCTGATTGAATATTAAATAAGAATATTATAATATGCTTATTTAATATTCAATCCAGAGTAGACCATGGCTACTATAGAAAAAGAAGAGGTTTTGACGCTTCAGCACAAAAAAGAAGAGGAGCTGGAAAAAGCCGTTGATGGATTTGAGAACCGTTGGAAGTATGCAGTTTTTCCGGCAATGATTGCTTTTATCATTCTTTCAATCTTCGGTTTTTACCTGATTTATGGCATGTTACAGCGCATGGAAGACCTTTCCCGCGATGTTAATAGAATGGCTGATACGATTGCTAAATCCTTGCCCCCCATGCAGGATAATATTACCCAGATGTCCGGTGATATGCATCAGTTAAATGGTGTCATCGGTAATAGCTTTCCGAAGCTGGAGCAGCGTGTGGAATCCATGTCCTACTCCACAGAACATATGGCTCAAACAACGAATGCCATGGGTAATAGTGTCTGGGAAATGAATCGAAATATTTCCAGACCATTGTCGGTGATGAACAAGATGATTCCATTTTCGCATTACAAGCGTCCTGTTTTTAATCCGGTTGTTTATCCGCGATAGAAAAGTAGCACACAAATCACGAACAGTAGGTAGGTAAGGCCGGCATACTGAAAACCTGTTTTGTCCGAAGGATTGACAAGTCCGATAGGTCGATAAGGACAGTATGCGCAGATTTCATCAAGGCTCAAAGGCTAAAAGCGCCTTTATCAAGAAGCCAGATATACGGAAGCAAATCTATCCCTGTCAAAATGAAATTATTGTTTGCAAAAATGGAGAGACCATATACGGGCAAGGTACGCCGCCCGACACAGCAACGGAAAAGCCCGTACCATAGGTGCAGCGGTTACAACAGTAGGTTGGGCTGAGGTACGAAGCCCAACATGACATGGCTTTACTTTGTATTGAGCGTAGTTTTTTTCCTCCCGCCTGTGAGAGGTGATGCAGATTCGTTTTTTAAAAAGGTTTTGCCTGACTGTTTGTTCCAGTTATCCCCATAGCTTTGTCCCTGTGGGCAGAGCAGTTCTATTTCCCGTGACAGGTGAGCTTCTATCACGCTATCGCAATGCTAACCTGCATCAAACAGGGCTGTGTGGATAGGAGATAACTTGAGCGCTTCGTCAAGCAACTCCGGGACTACACGGGTTTCGCTGGAACTATGCAGACCTTGTGCCACAATGACCTATTGAACAAAACCTGATTGAGCTTTTGCAAAGCAGGGCTATGTCTATGTGCATGGCAGTGAGCTTGACCGCTCTTTGGATAGCGTGGCGTTGGAATTGTAGCTTAAAGAGGCTGTAAAAAAACTTAATCCTGATCTGCCAGAATCCGCTCGTACCGAGGCATTTTGGCAGGTGTTACAGCTCGGATCTCTGTTCCTTTTTCGCATTATCTTGCATGGAAATCACCCAATAAAAGTAAGGGGGGGTTATTAATAATTTCCGCGTGAAGGAGGGTAACTACAGGGAAATTATCCCTCGGTAAAGTACAATCAACGATGTGGCGTCGTCTGTTCCCGCATTGCATGCGAGCCACGGGGACGTATGTTCTGGGGTAGTTATTTATTTCAGGTTTAGAAATTCTCTTACGGTGTCCATAAAGCTTTTTGCTTTTTTGTCTTTTGTTTTTTCTGTTGTGTTTTCTTGTTGCGTCTCGGTGGTCGTTTTTGTCTGCTGCGGGGTTGCGTTTTTACTTTCACTGGTAACGGCAGGAACAAGTTGCTGTATTTTTTTGATCCATTCTGGCACGTAGTCCTGTAATGCCTGTTTGTAAGGTGCCATGAGTGCGCTGCGTTCTTTTTCGGCTTTCTCCATGCCTTTTTGCCACTCACCTTCGCCTAGTTCAAGGGTGTTAGCACCTTGCAGGTAGTCGGGGAGTTCGTATTCTGGCAGGCAGCTGCCGTGTTCATCTGCTTTGCCTTTAAAGGGCACGTAGCGTCCCTGCTCATAATGCCAATCTGCGATTATAGAGCCACAGCGTTTGTCAGTTTCTTCCTGTTTGTTTAGTTCGCTGGCTATGCTCAGGTTTCGATAGTGGTGGTTTTCGGTGTAGTGCAGTGTCAGTGTATAGTGCTGCCCTTCAAACAGGATTCGGGGGGTGTTATTTTCAGTTTGCTGGATAATCCAGACATGGGGTTGTTGGCTACCAATGGCTTTTGTTGTGCATTTCTCATCTATGGTTACGACCCATTCCCTGCTTTTTGGGTTGTTGTCCATATCAACGGGTAGTCTATAGAAATCGCAGTTATTTAGCTTGTTTTGCTGTAGTGCCTGCTGGATGTCCGGATAGAGTTTGGCGTAGGGGTTTTGCAGGCTGTCGCTGGTGAGTTGTTCTTTCAGGTCGGCAGGGGCGGGTTGCATTTCCCTGGGTTCATCAGGGCTTAGGGGCAGGGTGGCAACTCGTTTGCGATCCAGCATTATGATTTTGTAGGTGTCATTACACAGGTTGACCAGTTTGTTGTGGTTGTAGCGTTTTTTATTGG
>JALVFC010000455.1 GCA_027030285.1 Thiotrichaceae bacterium
AGGAGCTGGAGACTGAATTACTAAATGACCCCAAGGAGCTGGCAGAACACCTGATGCTCATCGACCTGGGGCGCAATGATGCTGGACGCATTAGTAAAACTGGTAGCGTAAAGCTTACAGACAAAATGACAATTGAACGCTATTCACACGTCATGCATATTGTTTCCAATGTGGTTGGAGAGTTAAATCCCGGTCTTTCTGCAATGGATGTACTAAAAGCCACATTCCCTGCCGGTACCGTAAGCGGCGCACCGAAAATTCGTGCCATGGAGATTATAGACGAGCTGGAACCTGTAAAACGCGGCATTTACTCCGGTGCTGTGGGTTACCTGTCATGGAATGGCAATATGGATACTGCCATTGCTATCAGAACCGCCGTCATCAAAGATGAGACCCTGCATATTCAAGCGGGAGCCGGTATTGTTTATGACTCTGCTCCAGAGCTTGAGTGGAAGGAAACCATGAATAAAGGTCGTGCTATTTTCCGGGCAGCAAACCTTGCAGCCGCTGGTCTTGACGGCTCAAGCAGACATCGGTAGAACGCCAGGAGAAACCTGTATGATACTCATGATCGACAACTATGACTCTTTTACCTATAACCTGGTGCAATATCTGGGAGAGCTGAATGCTGAGGTTAAAGTTGTCAGAAATGACGAGCTAACCTTGTCTGATATTGAAGCACTTGCCCCAGAGAAGATTATTATCTCTCCTGGGCCGTGCACCCCCAACGAAGCTGGTATTTCACTGGATACCATCAAGCACTTTGCAGGACAACTGCCACTTTTTGGGGTCTGCCTGGGGCATCAGTCCATCGGTCAGGCTTTTGGTGGCAAAATAATCCGTGCCAAAGAAATTATGCATGGCAAAACCTCCATGATGCATCACACCAGTCAGGGGGTTTTCAAGGGACTGGAAAATCCGTTTGAAGCAACACGCTATCATTCACTAGTTATCGAAAAAGAGACTATCCCCGATTGTCTGGAAATCACCGCCTGGACTGAAAGCGAGACTGGCGAAATGGATGAAATTATGGGTATCCGCCACAAGGAATACGCAATAGAGGGCGTACAATTTCACCCTGAATCTATCCTCACCCAGCATGGTCACGATATGCTGCAAAACTTTCTGCAGATGGAGGCATAGCTTAAAAATGCAATCACTCATGGCACCTCCTCTTTACAGACGTTTACTTGGTATGCTCTATGACTTCCTTATAGGCGGGACTATGGCAAGTATTGTCGCTGCCATTATTATTGGCATTTTCTTTGCAAGAGGTAAAGGTATCCCTGCTGACACCCCTTTGGCTTACAGTATTTTTGCACTGGAGTTGTTTGTGGGCTTTTTCTATTTCCAGTGGTTTATCCTGCACCAGGGACAAAGCCTTGGCATGAGTGTGTGGAAAATACAGATCGGCGACTTACGTGGTAACAGGGTCAGCTACTCACAAATAGCCATCCGCTACCTTGCATTGGTTATACTCGTGTTGGCAGGCTTTCTGCTGGGTTACAAGATATTGTCCTTATCTGGAACTGCCTCCTTGGGGATAGCAATGTTATTCCTGCTGGTAGATTTGTTATGGAGTTTTACCAACCCCCAAAGACTGGCACTGCATGAAGTAATTTCCCAGACTCGACTAATCGACGCACGATTATGAAGTTTACCGAAGAACTTTCAACACAAACACAAAATGTAATAACGGGTATCGAGCCTGGCTGCATCATTGTGCAGCAAAAGAAAATTAACAATGCCCATATTATCGCACCGGATGCCTTGCTTGCCTGGGACGTTGGCAGCTTTGCCGAGGTAGAAGCTTCTGACCTTGAAGCTGTTACACAACTAAAACCTGAGGTAATCATCCTGGGAACTGGCGAGACACATATTCTGCCAGATAAGCCTCTGTTGAAGGCACTGGTTGAAACAAGGATTGGCTTTG
>JALVFC010000456.1 GCA_027030285.1 Thiotrichaceae bacterium
GATATAGACCCACAGGCGGCGATTATCATCCCGGTAATCAACCACAGTGTTGTCAAAAAAGACGGTGGCTGCCAGGTCTTCCTGACGGCGGGTGCGGGTGATATAGCCCAGGCCGATATTGACGATGTCTTTGGTGGTGGAATCAGCGCCTTTGCTTGTCATCAACTGATGAAACTGCTCAACCGTTTGCAAAATATCCTTGTCCTGATAGCCATGATTCGGGTTCAGGATGGCATAAGACAGCATTGCCAGACGATGCCGGATACAGGAAACGCCTTCACCGCCGCATTCACCCTCAATCGGCACAGGATGCAGGGAAAGCCATAACTGGCGTAATCCCGGATATTCCTGCATGGCAAGATACTCAACCCGCGAGTCTTCTATTATTTCAATAGCAATACGCTGGAAAGGGCTGAAATTATCGGCTACCTGCGGTGTACTCCAGCGCCGGTGTGCAGCCATATGCGCCAGCACCGCTCGATAACGGTTGATTCCGGTGACAAGTGTATTGCCATCAGTATCGGTGATATCATCATAGACATCCGGAATGCGCATGCCCAGTTTGTCATAGTAGGGTATGGGTTGGCGCAGCTCATCAAAGCCGGTGGAGTAGGGCACCAGATGATCCTTGTCCTGCCACAGTGCTTGCAGATACATGCCAAGGTTGCGCTCATTGTCCGCAAACAGGGTGCCGTGACGCTCACGTTGTAGCATGGCGCGGGAATCGGCTGATTGCAGGGTAAAGTAATCCCGCTGTCGTTCCGGATGATCGCCATAGTTACGCACACCATAATCAATCCAGTTTTTTAAGCCTTCCAGTGATATCTGACTCAGCAAATAGGGCATTTGTTGTAGCAGATCGGGCAGACCTGGGCTGGGCTCAGTGGTGTGATGACCGTGAATAGAACCCGTGGTGCGCTCCATCATGTCAAACAGAATGTCCAGATAATGCTGTATCTGCTCCAGACTACCGAGGCGTCTGGCGGCTTCTCCCAGCGTTGCCATAAAAGGTGGGATGGCAGCACCATTGGGAGTACGTGAAGCTTCCCAGATCCCATTGGATATGAGGGGTATTACAGCTTCACCTACCCGTGCAGCCATCTCCGGCATGATCTCCAGAAATTGTAAAACGGGCTCTACCCCTCTACCTATCATGCAGACCAGAGAGGCTCCTTTGAGGTAGTCCTTAATGCCTTGCTCAGACAAATGTGCCCGGGCATCCGCCATGCAGCCTTCAAATACCTCGTCAATCTGTTCAAAACTACATTTGAGCTGATCTCGATATGCCTGAAGCTCAGGGGAAAGTGGCGGGTTTTCTATACGGGTTTCACTCATGGGAAGTATCAGGCAAACACAGAGTCAATAGCGTGATCCAGTGTCTGGCGGATATCAGCATCATCCGTAATCGGGCGCACCAGAGCCAGTCGGCAGGCATCTTTTGGTGGAATGCCTTTATTGATCAGGTTCGCTGCGTATACCAGAAGGCGGGTTGAAATGCCTTCATCCAGACCGTGTCCTTTCAGGTTTCTGGCAACGCCACCAATTTTCACCAGTTTCGCTGACGTGTCTGCATCAATGCCGGTTTCTTTTTCGACAATACTTTCTTCGACTTTAGCGGGTGCATAGTCAAAATCCATGGCAATAAAGCGCTGCTTGGTAGACTGCTTCAACTCTTTCATGAGACTTTGATAGCCCGGGTTATAGGAGATAACCAGTTGAAAATCCGGGTGCGCAGTGACGGTTTCCCCTTTTTTGTCCAAAGGCAAAGTTCGCCGGTGATCGGTCAGGGGATGAATCACAACCGTGGTATCCTGACGGGCTTCAACTACCTCATCCAGATAACAAATGGCACCAATGCGTGCCGCAATGGTCAAGGGGCCATCCAGCCAGCGCGTACCGTTGGCATCCAGCAAATAACGCCCC
>JALVFC010000457.1 GCA_027030285.1 Thiotrichaceae bacterium
CTTAGCGTACCAGTTATTGCAATCAGAGAAACAAATCCACCATAGCCATCGGCTCCCATTGATCTGGCGATAATGATAAAAACTAGCCCTTGTGAAAAAGCACGAATCCCCATTCCAAGTGTTAATAGACTAGTATCTTTAGCTAGTTTTCCTGGCTTCCATTTCATCTACTAAGAAGTTGTGTCTTTATTGTTTTAGTTTTGTCGTCAATTTTTTGACCATTATGTACAGTCATGGCTTCTCCCTTATACATCAAAGCCGTAATCTGCTCCGAAACCAGCCCCATAAAAAACATTAACATCGCTGTTGTAAACATCAATGCCGTCATATTGGTAAATCGTCCTGCTGTGATAAAGGTATACAGGTAATAGCTCATCCCCAGTCCAAAAGTAAATAAGCTGACTGGCAAGAATAATTTTAGCGGAGAATACAATGTTCCCACCTTGAAGATAATGAGTACAAAGCGAACGCCATCTCTCATTAAATTTATGTGACTTTTTCCGATGCGTTTGGGGGCTTCGATGGGCAGGTAGGTGAGTGTGTATCCAGCGCGGACAAATGCCATTGTGCTGGTGGTTGGATACGAGAACCCATTGGGTAGCAGGTATAGAAATTCTCTGAATTTGTCTGCTTTGGCGGCACGAAAGCCTGATGTCAGGTCTTTTATAGGGCGTGAGGTGACGTAACTTGCCAATTTGTTGTACAGCTTGTTTGCCAGGCTTCTGGCGAGGGATGCCTGTGATTTGTTGCTTCGTGCTCCGACGACGAGGTCATAGCCTTCGTTGATTTTTTGTAGCAGGCGGTTGATGTCTTCTGGCTTGTGTTGTCCATCAGCATCCATAAACACGAGGATGTCCCCTGTGGCATGTCTTGCGCCAGTTTTTATGGCGGCTCCATTACCGATTCCATAGGGGTGTGAGATCACTTTTACTCTGTTTTCTTCGCAGATAAACAGGGTGTCATCGGTTGATCCGTCATTGACCACGATGATTTCTGCGTTCGGGTGTGCCTGGGTAAGTTTGGGAAGCAGTGTCTTGAGGCTGGCTGCTTCGTTTTTGGCAGGCAGGATAATGGAGTAGCTTTGCATTGTTATTCTTATTCTCTCGTTGTTTTTATTTTACCAGTAGAGCCAGTTTAATTGCTTTAGCTGTCGGCAGGCTTAATGAGTTGTGGTGTGTGGGCTATGTTCAGGTTAATCATTGTGTTTTATTAACCCCGGTGTCAGGTTTCATGTGATCATATGCTAGATAATATGGTCGATATTATATTGTCGGGTTAACATTTCAGGGTTGATTCTAATGGACGATGCCTATTATGGGGTGAATCCTGCGGAGGGAAGCGTGGGCGCGGGGCTGCAAATTGAACTGACACTTAACAGGTTGTTGAAATTCTACTCATGCGGCACGATACGGCGTTGAAAACCGGCTCAAAATGCTCATTTGTTGCGTATAAACTGCGTTTTTCGCCGGTTTTCGCCTTGTCTCGTGCTCGCCTGAGCGAATTTCAACAACCTGTTAAAGCTTATGCATCCTGTATCAAACGCAGCATTTCATCTGCACTCATTTTGCCACTCATATCACTGCCTTCCAGCAGGTTGTCAGCCAGTGCGCGTTTGCGTTGGTGTAGTTTGACGATCTTTTCTTCGATGGTGTTTTCAGCAACCAAACGGTAAATCGTGACGGGGCGTTGTTGCCCGATGCGGTGTGCTCTGTCAGATGCCTGATCTTCTACAGCTGGATTCCACCAGGGGTCCATGTGGATCACGTAGTCTGCTGCGGTCAGGTTTAGTCCTGAGCCTCCGGCTTTCAGGCTGATGAGGAAAATGTCTCCTTCACCATTTTGAAAGGCATCTACGGCTTGCTTGCGTTTGGCTTGGGGGGTGCTGCCATCCAGGTATTGATAGGGAATAGCCTGTGAATC
>JALVFC010000458.1 GCA_027030285.1 Thiotrichaceae bacterium
GCCGATGGATAAATCATCCACCTGAATGGAACCGGACGTAGGTTCCAGATAGCCAGTGAGCATTTTCATAATGGTGGTCTTGCCTGCACCGTTATGACCCAGCAAGCCAATCACTTCACCCCGCTGGATGGTAAAAGAGACCTGATCCACCGCTTTAAAATCACAGTAATGGCGACTAAGCTTGTCAACCTTGATCATAATTACCCCTTTTCTGAGCGTTATCATTCTGGGGCGTATTGTGGCAAAAACTACCTTTCAAAAAGATTTAAGAAAGGTTAAAAATTTGTAATTTAGGAAGAAAACAGGACCTGTAAAAGCTCAGGTGCTTATACCGTTATTACGGCGCATGCCGCAATCCATTCAGACATCGGCACAGGTTCAACCATGGATACCGGTCTGTACTGCTATGACGGATTAAGTTCATGTGAACAGGTGATCCATACCCATCTCAATCATTATCATCAGCAGTCTCTGCACTGATTTCTATCCATTGTCCAGGTATGCGTGCCAGTATTTCAGGCTGATACATTGAGTTTGCACTCACTGCAGGCAGGTAGAAACGACCACTCCAGGATGGGTTCACGAGTAAACTAAAGTGTCGGGTTTCGTTGTCTTTCAGTTTGAAGTAGGTATAAACCCGATCATCGCGTACATCCTGATAGTCAAACGGGCTGTTGTTGCCATAGTGAGGGTTATGGATTTGCATGCCAGCCGGAATCAGATGTGACAGGGCGATATTGTCCAGAGTTCTGTCGCTGTTGTTGTGAACGCTGATTTCGATCTGGATATCCTTGCCCTGCGGGATGTCATCATTCAGGTCGATCACTTCCTTGCTCTCTGCCAGGCGATAGGTTGTGGTTAATTCCACTCCATTGGCTGCGGCTGTTTCTGTACCTGCTTCCGGCAAGCCTTTGCTGATCACACTGACAGACAGTTTGTGCTTGCCCGGGTTTCTGATCTTGAGTGTGTTTTCTCCCTGTGTCAGCGTATCCCACGTCATGCTGCTGTAGGCCTTTTTGCTGCTGATTTCTTTTGCGTCATCATTAAGACTAACGGTTGTGGTGATACCGAGCTTGTTGTCATTACCTGACAGATAGCGGGATACCGCTGTTAATGCCCAGGCGATGCCATGTGTATTATGTTGATTTTTATTTTGCTTCAGCACATCTGCAATGGCTTTTACAAAATGATCTGCATCCTGTTGCATGCCAAGTGTGGTGAGTGCTGTGAGTTGTATGCCAAGGTCAGTGAGCGGTGTGCTGAAGGTGTCGCTGTGCTGTTCTGTGGTTGCATCTGGATCAGCCACCAGTCCTTCAATGGTCTGCTTTGCGGCATCGTTTTGTCCTGCCAGTTTATAGGCGGCTGCCAGTAACCATTTGGCTTTTCTGCCGGGTTGCCTGTTTTCCCGGAAACGGTTCATGGCTCCCAGTTCGGGTTTGCCTGCCAGTGCCAGCAGGTAGAGTCGATATGCTTGTACATAGGCATAGTCGTTGCTGCCAGCTATCCAGCGTTGTGCCATGCCTTTCTGGTAGTTTAGCCAGTGGTTCAGGGTTAAGGGTGACACGGTGTAACCCGCACGTTTGGCCTGTAGCAGGAAGTGACCAGCATACAGGCTTGCCCAGGCATTATGCTCATTGCCTCCCGGCCAGTAACTGAAGTCACCCTGTGTATCCTGATAGCTGCGGATGCGCTCAATCGCTTGCTTTATATGGCTTTCTACGCGCTTTTCTCGCTCAGCTCCGATATCGGTGAGCTGGCTCAGGTAGAGTTGCGGGAAGGCGGAGGAGGTGACTTGCTCCAGACAGCCATGTGGGTAGCTGACCAGATAATCCAGGTGTTTTTCAAGTGCCAGCGGTGGTGCGCTGGAGACTTCTACAGTGAGGCTGTTACTGCCCGCAATGCCATGTGGAGTA
>JALVFC010000459.1 GCA_027030285.1 Thiotrichaceae bacterium
CCTTTGTATATTCCAGTGCTGATATATGGAGCTGGTGCAGTCGCTGATAGCATGTTATCGCACAATAATGTGCAGTCTTATTTGCTTTTATTGACGGGATTCCTGATACTTGCTTTAGTCTTGACCCCCTGGGCAACCGCGGCAGCCTTGTGCATAGCCTCGGAGTAGTTCACACATGTAATGGCAGAGTGTAGTCTTGAAAATTAACTGGTTTAAATATGCAGCACCTTCCAGCTTTTACCCTCTGGCTGGCAAATTAATTCCCTGGTTTATGTGGATAGCATTATTGCTCTCTTTATTAGGACTTTACTGGGGGTTCTTTAAAACGCCCAATGTACTGACACAGCAAAAAGAATATTACCGGATTATCTTTATCCATGTGCCAGCGGTATGGATGGGTATGTGGCTATACGCCATGATGGTGTTCTGGGCGCTGGTTGGGCTGGTGTTTAATACGCGCTTATCCTTTATGTTTGCCTCATCTATTGCGCCTACCGGCGCCCTCTTTACGGTCATTGGCTTATGGACCGGGGCATTCTGGGGGCAACCCAGCTGGGGAACCTGGTGGGACTGGGATCCACGCATGACTTCTTTCCTTATTTTGCTTTTTCTGTATGTCGGCTATATGGCATTGCAGTCTGCTATCGACGATTCCAGAAGAGCGGATAAAGCGTCGGCAATATTGGCGCTGGTCGGTCTGGTGATGGTGCCAGTGATATATTGGTCGGTAAATTGCCCTAACCCGGCAGAGTGTTCTTCCTTGCATCAGGAATCATCCACCCAGCAAATAGATCCGAATATCTTTTTTGCCATGATGGTGATGGTGGTGGCTTTCTGGTCGTATGCATTTGGTGTGATTTGTATGCGCGTCAGGAATACTATATTGCAACGTGAAAAACATACTAGCTGGGTGCAGGCGCTAGAGGAGGTGAAGCATGGTTAGCTCAATGGCTGATTTAACGGCGAACTTGTGTGAATGGCCATCTTTTGGCAAATATGGATTTTATATTCTGTTTACCTATGGTTTGACACTGCTGTTGATGCTGCTAGAGCCTCTGGTTCTAAAAGCTCAGCGCAAGACAATTTTAAAAAATATAAACCGCTTATTGAAAATCGGTTCTGGCAGGAACCGATAAGTTTAGGAAAATTAAAATGAAAGCAAGACAAAAACGATTAATACTAGTGCTGATTGGCATAATAGGTGTGGCAGCAGCTTCTGCCCTGATAGTAAATGCGTTGCGCGGCAACCTGAATTATTACCTGACGCCCACCAAAGTCATGGCGGGAGAAGTTTCCAAAGGTGATCTGTTTCGCCTTGGTGGAATGGTGCGTGAAGGTAGTCTAAAGCGAGGTGAGGGCGTGCATGTCGAGTTTGTGTTGACTGACTATAATAATGATGTGACTGTCAGGCACGAAGGTATCTTGCCTGACCTGTTCAAGGAAAAACAGTCTGCGGTGGTAAAAGGCAAGCTGGGCGATGATGGTATTTTCTATGCCGAGGAGGTGCTTGCCAAGCATGATCCGAGCTATATGCCTCCAGAGGTTAAGGAGTCTCTCCATCTGGATAAAAAGCAGGCTGGGGCTAAGCCTGAGAATACCGGGACAACTGCCAACGTTGCAGGTGAGGCACAGCAATGATTCCAGAACTAGGTCATATGGCGTTAATCCTTGCGCTGGCAATTTCCGTTATTTTGGGCGTATTGCCACTCTATGGTAGTTCCACAGGTAACTCAAATTATCTGGCGTTGGCAAGACCAGCTGTTTTTTCACAGTGGTTGATGATGGCTATTGCCTTTGCAGCCTTGATGTATGCCTTTGTTACGGATGATTTTTCTGTACGCTATGTGGCAACTACATCCAACTCGGCACTGCCTCTGCTGTTTAAAGTTTCAGCGGTATGGGGGGCGCATGA
>JALVFC010000460.1 GCA_027030285.1 Thiotrichaceae bacterium
TGGTTATAGGAACCAAAAAAAACTGCGACACACCTGAGCATCCATTTTTTAGTGCCTGGGAAGCCTTTTCAGATTATTGGGAAGCGATTGATGCCCGTAGTGATGCCTATCTTGCCCAGATAAGAATAAACCTGTTGCAGTACTTACAAGCCGAGTTGCCGAAGGAAAAGCGCCGTTTAGGGGTGTTGGCATTTGATGATTTGCTGTTGCAATTACAAAGCACATTGCAGCAGCAACCACAATTGGCACAGCAACTCAGGCAGCAATATCAGGCAGCCCTAATCGACGAATTTCAAGATACCGATCCGGTACAATACGCGATATTCAGTACCATTTATCCACCAGAAGGAGAATCAGCGGTATTTCTGGTGGGCGATCCAAAGCAGGCCATTTATCGCTTTCGTGGTGGTGATATTTATACCTATTTGCAGGCTAAAGCGGCGATTGATCACAATCGGCATTTTACCCTGAAGACTAACTGGCGTTCACATCCCGCCTTAATTGAGGCAATGAATAGTCTTTATGCCGGGTGCAAGGAACCCTTTCGAGATACCGGTATAAGCTATATTGACGTTGGTGCGGGGGACAAGATTGAAGATGAGCTGAACACCCCCGATAAGCGTCTGCCTTTGCGTTTCTGGAAGCTGGAGCCGGATGCCGAACATAACAAGGTAGATGCCATCCGAAAGTTAATTGCTGATGCGGTAGCGGGTGATATTACCTGTTTGCTTAATGCCGCACAAAATCAGGCACAACAAGCTCAGGCGAGCATCGGCGACAAACCTTTGGATGGCGGTGATATTGCGGTTTTGGTGCGTACCCATAGTGAAGGTGAGTTAATCAAACAAGCCTTGAATACACGTGGTATAGCCAGTGTGCAAAGTAGCAATAAAAGCATTTTTGAGTCGCATGAAGCGACCGAAATAATGCGTTTGCTGGTCGCCATTGATGCCCCTCAGCATGAAAGCAATGTCAGAAGGGCGCTGGTTACCGATATGTTGGGGTATCAGGCACAGGACCTGTTAAGGTTTGAGGCTCAGGAGAACCTGTGGGAAGAAAAACTAGTCGCCATGCAAAACTGGCAAGCACTATGGAAAAAGCAGGGTTTTTTACCCATGATGCGCAGTTTGATGAGAGCAGAGCAGGTCACCCAGCATTTATTGAGTTTTGCCGATGGTGAACGACGCGTGAGTAATGTGTTGCACTTATCGGAGCTTATTCATCAATACAGTCACCAACATTCTACCGGTATACCCGAGGTGATTGCCTGGCTACAAAGACAACAACAAAATGCGAATCAAAGTGACGCTGAATTACGTCTTGAAAGTGATGACACGCTGGTAAAAATAGTGACCATTCACAAATCGAAAGGTCTGGAATACCCCATCGTTTATTGCCCCTTTGTCGGTCTCGGAACAAGATCTGCTAACACCAATAAAATCTTTAGTTTTCATCAAGATAAGCAAGCCTATCTGGAGATAGGTTCCCCTGATTATGCCGAACACAAAGCGATTAAAGACGCCGAAGAAGAGGCCGAAGCAACTCGCCTCTTGTATGTGGCATTAACCCGGGCTAAATACCAATGCACAGTGGTGTGTGTGCCTGGTGCAATCAAGCAGCGACCCAATAATTCTGCCCTGGGCTGGTTGCTGACCAATGGCCAGGTGCCTAAGGATGCTGGTTTTTACGATGCGTATCAAGATCGTCTGGCTGAACTGGAGCGAAGTGATGTTATTGGCATTGACGACTTGCCCCGGTTTGATCCCGACTTGCAGTATCGTAAAAAAGATATTCATCCAGATTTAAATGCAAGGCAGTTTAGTGCCGTGTTACGCTCGCAGGACCAGGTGACCAGTTTTAGCGGTCTTACTGCCGGTGCCCATGATGAAATGCCAGATTACGACGCCCAGG